>CANBQX010000086.1 GCA_947371775.1 Comamonadaceae bacterium | reverse complement strand
AGCGGTGTGCCGGAGGCCTCAATCGGCTCGCCAAACACGGTGCTGGCGTGCTGGCACAGGGCGGTGACCAGCGGCGCGTTGCCAGGCAGGGGCTTGAGGGCGTGGGCCAGCAGGATGCGCTTGACCTCGATGCTGATGCCCGCCGATTGGGCTACCGCGTCCGCAATCATCTGGCGCAAGGTGGCTTCCACTTCGGCCGGATTTTCTTCGGGGATCATGCGGCGGTCGAGCTTGAGCACCACTTTGCCGGGCACCACATTGGTGTTGGTGCCGCCGGTGATCAAACCCACGTTCAGGTAAGGATGCTTGATGCCTTTGACCTGGCTGCTGATCTGCTGGTACAGCGTGTTTTGGTGATAGAGCGCATTGAGGATGCGGGTGGCCGCTTGCAGCGCGTCCACACCCGTCTCCGGCACGGCGGCATGGCCCATCTTGCCGTGCACGGTAACTTCCATTTGCAGGCAGCCGTTGTGCCCGGTAATCACCTGGTAGCTAAAGGCCGCGCCAATCAACAAATCGGGCTTGATGATGCCCTTGCTGAGCAGCCAGCCGGGGCCGAGTTCGCCGCCAAACTCTTCGTCATACGTGAAGTACAGCTCCACGCTGCCGTGCAGGTTTGCGCCCAAGGCTTCCAGCGCGCGGGTGGCAAAGGTAAAGGTGGCGAAGTCACACTTGCTGACCGCAGCGGCGCGGCCGTAGAGGCGGCCCTTGTCCACCTCGCCGCCATAGGGGTCGTGTGTCCAGCCTTCGCCAGGGGGCACCACATCGCCATGCGCGTTCAGGCCCACGGTGCGGCCTGCGCCGTATTGGCGGCGTACCACCAGGTTGGTAATCGTCTCCAGTCCCGCAGCATGCACTTCGGCCACCGGAGGGGCGTGCTTTTCGGCGGCAAAACCAAAGTCTTGCAACAGCGTGGCAGTGCGGTCGGCATGCGGCGTGTTGTTGCCCGGTGGTGTGTCGGTGGGGACTTGCACCAGCTGCTGCAAGAAGCGCACTTCCTCGTCAAAGTGGGCGTCCACCCAGGCGTCCAGGGCGGCGTAAGAAGCGGGTGCAGAAGTTGATGCGGAAGTAGGCTGTGTCATGGATGTTGCGTGGCAAGTTGATCTAGCAAGTGGGCAAAGGCTTGGACGCACAACTCGGCGTCGTCGTTGGTGATGGATTCGAGCGGGTTGTGGCTGATACCCGCGTTGAGCCCGCGCACAAACAGCATGGCCTGGGGCATGATTTCATGCAGCTTCATGGCGTCGTGGCCGGCACCGCTGGGCATGCGGTACAGGGGCAGGCCCAGAGCCTCCACGGCACGTTCCCAGCGATGCTGCCACAGCGGTGCGCTGGGGGCGGCAGCGGCGCGCATGGTTTCTTCAAGCGTGAAGTGCAGCCCACGGCGCGCGCAAATCGCAGCCAGTTCGGCGCGGATATCTGCCGCGCAGGCGTCACGAACTTCATTCGTCGTGGCACGCACATCCAAGCTAAAGCGGCAGCGCCCCGGCACCACATTGATCGAACCATGGGGCACTTCCAGCATGCCCATGGTGGCGACCACGTGCGGTACGCTGGCGGCACGCTTCTCGGCAAACAGCGCGAGCTCGGCCACGGCGGTGGCCGCGTCGCGGCGCTGGTCCATGGGCGTGGTGCCGGCATGGCTGGCCATGCCTAGCACTTCGCCCAGGTAGCGCACGCTGCCGTTGATGCTGGTCACAATGCCCAGCGGCATGTCCAAGGCATTGAGCACCGGGCCTTGCTCGATGTGCACTTCCACAAAGCCTTGGTATTGCGCCGGGTCACGCTTGAGTGCAGCAATCTCGGCCACGTTCAGGCCCGCGTGCGCCATGGCCTCGCGCATCAAAACACCATCGGCGTCGCGCTGCTCCAGCCAGTCGGCATTGAACTGCCCCGTGAGCGCACCCGAGCCCAAAAACACGGCCTTGTAGCGCTGGCCTTCTTCTTCTGAAAAACCCACGACTTCCAAACCAAAGGGCAGTCGCCGCCCCGCGCGGTGAAGCGCTTGCACACAGGCCATGGGCACCAGGATGCCCAAGCGGCCGTCATACTTGCCCCCGTTGCGCACGGTGTCAAAGTGGCTGCCGGTCAAGAGCCGTGGCGCGCTTCGGTCTTGGCCATGGTAGATGCCCACCACGTTGCCCACGGCGTCTTGGGTCACTTCGTCAAAGCCGCATTCGCGCATCCAGCTCTGCAAATCACGGGCCACAGCGCGGTGGGCGTCGGTGAGATAGGTGACAGTGAGTTCGCCGCGCTCCTGGTAACCGGGTTCGCTGTGCACCGCCAGTTGCTCGGCCCAGTCCCACACCAGGTTGCCTTGCGCAGGCACGTGGCCCAGCTTGTCGTTCAGCCGGATTTCGGCGATGCGGTGGATGTTGCGCAAACACTCGGCGCGCTCAAAGTCGGGGTGGTTGCCCAGACGCCGGGCCATGGTGGCAATGATCTCGTGCTTGCCCAAGCCCACGCCACGCGGGCCGCGCACCGCCAGGATGAAAGGAAAGCCAAAGCGCGCGTTGTAGTCGGCGTTGAGTTGCTGGATGCGGGCAAACTCGTCGGGCGTGCAATCGGTCAGGCCCGCTTTCCTTTGTTCCCCGCTGGACTCTGCGGTCAGTGTTTTGCTGACCATGGCCTTGCCAGCCAGCTCGGGGTGGGCGCGAATCAGTGCGAGCTGGGCGTCCAACCCGGCCTCACGCACCACCTGGGCCAAAACCAGTTTGAGGTGCACCAGGCTGGCAAAGGGGCGCTGGGCTGCGCCAGCGCGTGCAATCCAGGGCGAATGCTCGTAGGTGCCGTCCAGCAGGGCCACACATTCGTCCACGGTGGCGGCATTGAGTTGCGCGAGGGTCAACATGCGGCCTTACTCCCAAACAAACGCGGTGGCGGCGTCAAACGGATGCGTCGCTTTCCAGTGCCGGGCTATGTCCACGCGGCGTGCCACCCACACCCGCTCGTGAGATTGCACATAGTCCAAAAAGCGCTGCAATGCCCGCATGCGCCCAGGGCGGCCCAGCAGACGGCAGTGCATGCCGATGCTCATCATGGAGGGGCTGTGTTCGCCTTCGGCATAGTGCACATCAAAGGCGTCGCGCAGGTACTGGAAAAACGGGTCGCCATGCGAATAGCCCTGTGGCAGGGCAAAGCGCATGTCGTTGCAGTCCAGGGTGTAGGGCACGACCAAATGCGGCACGCGCGCACCGTCGCTCTTTTGCACTTGCAGCCAAAACGGCAGGTCGTCGCCGTAGTAATCGCTGTCGTATTCCAGGCCGCCGTGCTCCACCAGCAGGCGCCGGGTGTGGGGGCTGTCACGCCCGGTGTACCAGCCTGCGGGCAAGGCACCGGTCAGGCGTTCAATGGCTTGCAAGCCCAGCGCCATGTGCTCGGCCTCGACGGCGGGGTCTATGGTTTGGTAATTGATCCAGCGCCAGCCGTGGCAGGCGATCTCGTGGCCCAGTTCTACAAAGGCGGACGCGACCTCGGGGCAGCGTTCCAACGCCATGCCCACGCCGAACACGGTGAGCGGCAGGCCGCGCTGCTCAAACTCACGCAAGATGCGCCACACGCCCACGCGCGCGCCGTATTCGTAAATGCCTTCCATGGTCAGGTGCCGGTCCGGGAACGCCGGTGGGCTGAACATTTCCGACAAAAACTGCTCACTGCCAGCATCGCCATGCAGCACCGAGTTTTCGCCGCCTTCCTCGTAGTTCAGCACAAACTGCACCGCCACGCGGGCCTGGCCCGGCCATTGCGGGTGCGGTGGGGTGCGGCCATAGCCCCGCAGGTCGCGGGGGTAGCGAACGGTGGATTCAAGGTTGCTCATGGTGGTCTTGGTTAGCCTGAAGGTTGCGCAAACGGGCTAAGTATGCCGCACGCAACAGGCAATTGTTGCCCTGACTAGCCCCAGCTGCCGGTGCGCCAATAATGGGGCAACGCATCGCGAGACCGCCCTATGACCCCAATCCCTGCCGACCCCCATTTTTCGAGACCTCTGTGGCTGCGCTTGCTGCTGGCCCGGCCCCGCCTGATTGCCAGTGTGGTGTTGGGCTTCGGCACCGCATACTGGCTACCGCTGGACCTGACGCAACATGCAGTGACGCGCGCCATTGTGGGGTGGAATGTGGGCGCTTTGGCCTACCTGCTGATGGCACTCAAGATGATGTTCTGGTCCAGCCATGAGCGCATGCGGGTGCGGGCACTGCGCCACGACGAAGGCAACACGGTGGTGCTGGTACTGGTGGTCTTGGCAGCGCTGATGTGTCTGGGCGCCATCGTGATGGAACTGGGTGTGGTGAAAGACATGCGGGGCGAGCTTCGCTACGCGCACATGGTGCTTGCAGGCCTGACGATTGCGACCTGCTGGGCCTTCACCCAGGTGATGTTCGCCTTGCACTATGCGCACGACTACTATGCCCGCGTGATGCGGGGAGCCCAAGGTGGCTTGCAGTTTCCGGGCGGCGAGGCACCCGACTACGGAGATTTTTTGTATTTCGCCTGCGTGATCGGCACCTCGGCCCAGACCGCCGACGTGAGCTTCACCTGCCGCCAAATGCGCCGTACCGGGCTGGTGCATTGCGTGTTGGCGTTTTTCTTCAACACCACGCTGCTGGCGCTCACCATCAATATCGCGTCTGGCTTGCTGTGACCCTTACCCGATCCGCACAAGGTTCGGCGCTGAACGATGGCGTGATTTTTCTTTGTGAATCGCAATCGCCATGCACTGACCCAGGATGGCAAAGTAGCGATGCGATTGCCCGGTGGGCCTGACCAATTTGGTTCGGCCGTCGGTGTCGGATGGTTCCAGTACCAACCAGCCTTCCTGACGCAATCGATGCAGCAAGCGACCCAGGGCATTGAGCGACAAGTCCAGGGGTGAATGCGGTGACTCGTGCACTTGACGCAAGGCAAAAAGCACCGGCAGCCGTTCATGCTGGGTCCACAGTACGGCAAGCGCCTCCAACATGGCAGTCGCACTCAAACCCAAAGGTGGAAATCCTTGCGCTTGCAGTGAGTGCGCGCTCAATGCCGCAAAGGTCTGGTACACCCGCGCTGCGCTCTTCGGTGTCAAAGCCTTGAGCATCACTTCGTGGCTGGTGAAAAATTCATCCACAGAGTTGCGCTCCGACAAGGCAAATGGGGATAGCGCGAAAAGGGAGATGAGGGTGCGTCATGAATCGATTTCTTGTGACTTTAATTTGTCACATTTTTTAACATTGTGCTTTATACAACGTTATTCGATTCAAAAATCTAACTACCAAAAACTGCATGCGCGCAATGCAGTGAAAACTGTTATTTATCAGAGTATGCAGACTGTGCGTTAGAAGCCCGCAAGCGCAGCGAACTATGGCGAATTGTGATGCGCGTGCAGCACTTGCCGTACCGCTTCATTGAGCACATAAATAAGGCCCGTCGCCGTGAGCGGCGCACCCTTGGAGGCCCATGTCGCCGCAGTGGCGTGCAGGTACGAGGCGGTGGCTGCGAGGTGGGCCAACAGGGCAGGTTTGCGGTCCAACTCTGCATATCTACTGGCGACCAAGGCGCCCACGATACCTGCCAACACATCACCCGTGCCTGCCGTTGCAAGCCATGGCGTAGCAGCAGGAAGTTCGATGGCCACGCCAGGGCCTGCGACCACGGTACGTGTGCCTTTGAGCAGCACCGTCACGCCCAAGGCCTGGTGTGCGCGCATCGCCCACGCATGCGGCTCAGCGGCGATCGCTTGGGCGGACGTTGACACTCCCCGTGACTGGAGCAAGCTTGCCAATTCGCCTGCGTGCGGTGTGATCAGTGTTGGGGCATTCAAGGTACCGGCAAGGTACAAGGCACCAGCATCCAACACCGTGGGCGCGGGGTGCTGGCGCGCACACTTCATCTGGCGGTGACGCATCCCATTGCGAATGGACAGCCCCCCCGGAGATGGAACGCCTGAGCCCAACAACCACGCATTCACAGGGCCCGGTGCAATGATCACTTCGGGGCTGCGTTGCAGCACCAGCGATGCCAACTGCGCAGTGGGGTAATAGCGCACCATGCCTACGCCTGTGGCCAACGCAGCCGCATTGCTAAGCACTGCCGCGCCGGGGTAGTGGTATGAGCCCGTGACTACGCCCAGAACACCGCGCGTGTATTTGTGATCGGTGGCCTCGGGCCATCGGATGCATGCCTTGGCATCCGCGGCAGTCCATGAAATCCAGTGTGCGTTGGGGCTTGGCATAGCGCCTATTGTGCGGCTTGCGCGCCGCGTGCCTTCGGTGTGCTATGTCACTTGCGCGGTGCGTGCCAATGCCACCCACTGGTCCTGCACCGCGTGAATGGCAATGCGTCCGTCAAACACCTGCTCCAAGGCGCGGTGGCTGACAGGGTCATGGCATGCGCCCTGGTGGGTGATGCGGCCCTGTGCCATCACCACCACCTGGTCCGCATGCAAGGCCATGGAAATTTCGTGCAACACACTGACCACCGTCGTGCCCTTCGCCACCAATGCGCGAACGATCTGCAGCCAATCCGCTTGGTGCGGAGGATCGAGGTTCACCAAAGGTTCGTCCATCAGCAAGACCGGCGCTTGTACGCTGAGTGCACGCGCCAAGAGCACGCGTTGGCGCTCGCCGCCCGAGAGCTGGCCCAGCGTGCGATCGCGCCAATCCCAGGCCTGGGTTTGGCGCAGTGCGTGCTCCACGGCCGCATGGTCTTGGGCACTGGGCTTGCTAAGCCAGGCCTGGTGGGGCAAACGACCCAGCAAGGCCACATCCCACACCGTCAGGTCGTCGCCCGCGCCTTCACTTTGGCCCAGCCATGCCAGATGCCGGGCCCGCTCGCGCGCTGGCCATTGGGCCATGGGCTGGCCCTGCAGGTACACCACGCCTTGGTGGGCAATGAGCCCTGCCAACACCTTGAGCAAGGTCGATTTGCCTGCGCCATTGGGGCCCACAATGCTGGTCCAGCGCCCGGCCGCAATGTCGACATCCAGTCCATCCAAGACCCAGGCAGTGCCGAGCTGGGCCCGAATGCCTTGGGCACTCAGCGCGGGGATAGAGGTGGTCGTCGTCATCACTTGACCCCGGCCGGTACCGGCGTTTGTTGGCGCATGAGCCACAGCAAATAGCCACCGCCCAGCACCGCGGTCAGCACACCGACCGGCAATTCTTCCGGTGCCAACAAACTGCGCGCCAGCAAGTCGGCGGTGAGCAAAAGCACGCCCCCCATGAGGCTGGACAAAAGCACCAAATAGGCATGGCCCGAGCGCACCGTGGCGCGAACCAAATGCGGCGCGGCCAGCCCGACAAAGGCAATCAGTCCGGTGTGCGCCACGGCGGTAGCGGTGGCCAGGGCCAGGACCAAGACCAATGCCATGCGCATGGGCGCCACCGGCAAACCCAGGCTGATGGCCGTGTGCTCCCCCAAGGACAGTCCGTCAAGCACCGGGCTGAGTGCCCATGCCGCCACCAGGCAGACGCACCAGGTGCCCAGCATCAGCAGGCATGGGCCCCAGCCGACCAGGGCTGTGCTGCCCAACATAAAACCCTGCATGGATTGCATGAGCTGGGGCTGCACCATCAGCACCAGAGAGTTGGCCGCCCCGAGCACCACGCCAACCACCACACCCGCCAGCAACAGGCGCAAGGTGTGGTGGACACCGCGAGCCAAAGCCAGGGTCAGCAGAACCGCCGCACTGGCGCCCAGAAATGCTGCACCCGTGGTGCCCAAGGTCAAAAGCCAGGGCGCCGCCACCGAGGCGCTGCCCAGCAAGGCCAGGGCGATACAGACACCCAAGGATGCGCCCGCCGCACTGCCCAGCAAATACGGGTCGGCCAGCGGATTGCGAAACAGTCCCTGTGCCACCGCACCCGCCAGGCCCAGCAAGGCGCCTGCCGCCCAAGCGCCTGCGGTGCGCGGCAGCCGGATGTCCCAGACAATTTGCTGTGACAGCGCATCACTCTGCAGAGCATGCACGCTTTGGAAACCACCGCTGCCAAGGCTTGCGCCCAGCACCAGCAAAAGCAGCGACGCACACGCCAGCAGCAATGCGAGTGCCATGGGGCGTTGGCGCAACCACTGCTTCATGGTGCGCTGGCTTTCTTGATCGCTGGCGTGCTTGGTTCGCCATACAGGTTTTGCAGGCAGCGCGCCACCAATGCGGCGCCTTGTGCCATGCGCGGGCCGGCACGCACCAGCACGTCAGCCTCTTCCTTGCCAAACGCACACACGCG
>CANBQX010000085.1 GCA_947371775.1 Comamonadaceae bacterium | reverse complement strand
ACCACCGCCACGCTCATGAACACCGCCAACGCGGTCGTGCGCAGCACGGAGCTTGGCACCGCGTACTTGGTCAACACCGATGTGATCGTCAGCACGCTGAGCGACATCACGGCCGCTGCGGGCAACCAATGGAACAGCACCACGGTGAGCGCCACCAACAGCAATACCAACCTGTCCGCCTCAGGATTGGTCGATGGTAGTTACAAGGTCTACACGGTCGACGCCGCAGGCAACCTGTCCGGCGCATCCAGCAACACCGTCACCATCGACACCACGGCACCCCGCGTGCTGGCCCAAACCACGGGCGCAATCCTCAACACCTGGAACCTGTCTCTCACCTTCAACGAAAACCTGCGTGTGGGCACTGGCAATATCGTGATCCACTGTGTGGACAACAACACCGACCTCACGATTGCAGTCACAGACGCCAACCAGGTCAGCATCAGTGGAAACACCGTCACCATCAACCCCACGTCTGACCTGTTGGCGAGCTCCAGCTACTACATTCTGGTCGATAGCGGCGCGTTCAAAGACAGTGCTGGCAATGCCTTTGCGGGCTTCAGCAGCACAAGCGATTGGGTGTTTACCACGGCGTCGCCCGTGACAACGGTCAACCTGAGCGGCGATGCCGACAGCAACTTCAAAATCAACGCATCAGAGCTGGGCAATATCAGCGTCAGCGGTGTGGCCGAAGGCATCTCGGGCCATGCCAACCTGAGCGTGACCACCATCACCTTTCACCCCAGCGACAACTCGGGCGATATCGTCATTGCCGCCAACCTGGCGGTGAATGCCCTCACGGGCGCGTGGACCTTGGCCAACAACAGCAGTTGGACCAACCAGTTGGTCAGCGGCAAAACCTACCAGGTGGTGGCGACCATGGTGGACGCAACGTCAGGGATCAATGCCACGGGCCACGGCACATCGCCCGGCAGCTATTTGGTGGACACGGTCGCACCCACGGCCAGCGTGACCGCCGCCACACTGATGAACACGGCCAACGCGGTGGTGCAAAGCACCGAAGTGGGAACAGCCTACCTGGTCAGCGTCGCGGTCAATCCACACAGCATTACCGACATCACCGGCGCGGCAGCCAACCAATGGAACAGCGTAGCAATCCTTAGCGCCAACAGCGATACCAACCTCGCCGCCTTTGGCCTGGCAGACGGCAGCTACGGGGTGTACACGGTGGACGCGGCGGGCAATCTGTCGGGGCGCTCCGACAACACCGTCACCATCGACACTACGGCGCCCACGCTGACCACCAGCTACAACACTGCAGAAAACACCGCTGCCGTCACGCAGCTGCGCACCATTGCCTTGGTGGCCACTGAAACCAACGGCCCGCTCACCTGGTCCAACCTGGACGGCACCGATGCAGCAGCCTTTACGCTCAGCGGCAGTACTTTGACTTTCCAAGGCCAGGCCAACTACGAAACCAAGCAAAGCTACTCCGTCACCGTCACCGCCACCGACGCGGCGGGCAATGCCAGCACCCAAACGCTGACCATCAGCGTGACCGACCTGAACGAAGCGCCCACCGCCGTGGGCACGATTGCCAACCAAAACGGCGCCGTGGGCACGGCCTTCGCCCTGAACACCAGCGCCTACTTCACCGACCCCGACACCGTGGGGCTGGCGAGCAACCGCACACTCAGCTATGCCCTGACCAACGGAACGCTGCCCAGCGGCCTCTCACTGAACACCAGCACCGGAGTCATCAGCGGCACCCCCACGGGCGTTGCCGCAGCGGGCGGCTACACCGTCACCGCCACCGATGGCGGGGGCCTGAGCGTCTCGCAGACCTTTAACTTGCAAGTCTTCGCGGCCATGCCCACCGTTCGGGCCTTTAATGCCCAGCTGGTCACCCACAGCAGCGCGGCGGGCAACAGCGCCAGCGCGGCCACGACTGCCTCGACGTTTGTCGCGACCTCGTCCTCCAACACTGGCGTGATTCGTACAGGCAACAGCAACACCTTGACGATTACGGGGTATGTCGCAGCGCCCCCCGTCTACGAAGGCGTGACCTTTAGCAATTTCAATGCTACCCAGTTTGGCAACGCCAACAGTGCCTTCGGCGACGGCGCCATAGGCCTGGAAGATGTTTATTGGTATGACCCCGTGACGGGTACGCAGAAGCTCATCAACCACAACAAAACGGCGGGCAACGCCGCAAGTTCGGGCAAAGGGCTATTGCAGAACGCCACAGCGGTGATGGGATCAGGCGCGGCTTTTCTAGGCTTTGCCAACGCGACGCTGTATGGCAACAACGACGCTGCATTCGCGAACAACAGCACGCTAGACCCGTTGTTTTGGTGGGACGCCGCCACCGGCACGCAGACGCTGATCACCCACACCAACGCTGCAGGCTATAACACTGCCAGTGCCAAAGGTGGCGGCGTGGTTGCCGTCGCTGCGAACGGATCTGGTGTTTTGTTCGGGGCGAATGACGTCAGCACGATGGGCAATACCGCGACAGGCCTTTTTACCGATTTGGGTCAGGCAATCGGTGACTTTGTTTGGTGGGAGAAGGCCACTGGAACGCTGAAGCTCGTGACCCATGGCGCCGCATCCATCACTGGCAGCATTGGAGTCACAAATGGTGCAGGCGCACCGCAACTGATGGCGATGGCTCCGGAAGGGCAGGCTGCCATGTTCATGACGATCAATCCCCAACTCTATGGCAACAACGGAGCTCCTTTTGTTAACTCAAATACCACAAGTAGCTGGGTTTTGATCTGGTGGGATAGCGCCACCGGCCGACAGTACATGGTGAACCACAGTGCCCGCAGCAATACCGAGTCGTTCGCTAGGGGCAGCAATCTGTTCAACATCGGTATCCTGCCCGACGCATCGGGTGCCGTGTTTGCCCAGCCTTATGTGAACGACATCGGTAACAACGGCGTTTTGTTCACCGAGACCAGTGGCGCCACCAACAAGCTTTTGTACTGGGACAAGGCGACCCAGCTTTTGTCACTGATTGACCACTCGAGCGTAGCGGGGAATACCAATGCCGCGATCGGCTCGAACTCGGTCTTGTACTTCATGGCGCCCGACAGCTCCGGCGTGGTGTTTGGCAACAACAACGCAGCGCAGTTTGGCAACAACGGTGTGGCATTCAGCGGCAGCTACGGTTTGTTTTGGTGGGACAAAGCCACGGGCATTCAGACCCTGATCTCTCACAGCAGCGCATCAGGCAATCTGGCCAGCGCATCGACCAACGCCGTCTACGCTCGCGGCGTTTCCAACGACAGCTCCGGCGTGGTGTTTGAAAGCGCCAACGCGACGCAGTTTGGTAACTACGATCAAGCCCACAGCACCGCGGTACCGTTCACCGATGCAGGCACGACCATGGCGGATCTTTTCTGGTGGAACAGGAACGATGGCACGCAGCAGCTGATTACCCACGGCAAGGCATCCATCACCGGCAGTCAGGCCACGGCGGCCTCTGCCTTGGACGCCATAGCGTCCGACAGCTCTGGGGTGATCTTTCACAATGCCGATGCGTCCAAATTCGGCAACGGCGGCACGGGGTTTACCGATGCGGGCACCTCGGCGCAAGACCTGTTTTGGTGGGACAAAGCCACAGGAACCCAAACGCTGATTACGCACAGCGCGGCGTCTAGTACCGCCAGTGCCGCCACCCAGAACTCGACCTATGTCGCCGCCTTGCCCGACCACAGTGTGATCTTTAGAAACAACGACGCTACCGCCTTTGGTAACGCAAGCGGCGCATTCACCGACGCCAGCACCGGGGTTGCCGACTATTTTCTGTGGGACTTCGCCAACGGCACGGTGCGCTTGCTGACCGAGGGCACGACCGCCAATGCGTCCTCAGGCGGGGCCTACACCTACAACGGGGTGAGTGCGGACGGTAACTTTTTGTACCTCACCACGCCCGATGTGAGCCTGCTGCTGGGCAGCGATGGCATCAACGCCAATACGGATGCCGCAACAGCGATGAATGACATCGTGGCAGTGCGCCTGAGCTTGCTGGACTTGGTCACGGCCTCTGACAATGGCGCCAATGTTTATGACAACATTACCAGCCTGCGCAATATCCAGCTCAATGGCTTTGTCAACGCCAACGAGAGTGTGGTTTTGAAAGACAACGGCGTGCAGGTGGGCAACGCGGTTACCGCCAATGCCAATGGCGTGGCCCATTTCGATGTGACGGCCGGCGTGGGTACCCATGTGTACACCCTGTACGACAGCACGACGGGCTATGAAATCACCTTGTCAGCGGGTGATTTGCTCAGCCGCGCTGCCAAGTTGACGGTGATCGGGGTGTGACCCTCAAGCTCAGGCGCCGCTGCTCACTTTGAGCCGGATTTGCGTCACGTTCCAGCCTTTGCTGCGCAGGTGGGCGGTCAAATCGGGCAGCAATTGGCGCAGTTTGGCTGCCACCGCGTTGTTGGCTACCAGGAGGCACCAGACGCCGTCTTCCACCGGCCCCGCCTTGACGCTGGCGCGCAGGGCAGGGGGCAAAAGCGGGCTAACGCACTGAAGCCGGGCACTGGAATCGGCGACAAGTTCGGACAGACGCGCTAAAGTCGGGGATTCATGGGAGGCTTGCAACACGGTCCACGACCGGGAGGGGCGGCCAGAGTAATTCATAAAGAGACTGCGCGCATGCAACTGATTATCACGGATCCCCGCTTGTCGAGGAGCTACGTTCTTCAAGTCAAAGGACCGGCTTTGGCGGCCACGCTGGCAGGGCTGTTTTTGGCCGTCACGCTGGTGTCGGCTGGCATTTACCACTGGATTTTGCTCAAAGGCGCGCGCGACGGCTGGCCCGTTATTAGCTCGGTGATGCGCTTGGTCGTCAAAGACGAGTTTGACCAGCGCGACCGCTATATGCGCGAAAACATCGAACTCATGGCCAAGCGCATGGGTGAAATGCAGGCCAAACTGGTGCAAATGGAGTCTTTGGCCGAGCGGGTTTCGGGCCTGGCGGGCCTGGACCCGGCCGCTATCAAAGTGACGCCGGGGCGGGGCGGTGCCTTGGTCTCGGGACGCGACATGACGATGCAAGAGCTGCAATCCACCTTGCAGGCGATTGAGCAAAGCACAGAGCAACGCAGTGATTTGTTGACTGCGATTGAGTCCCGCCTGGTGGATCAAACCATCAAGAAAATGATGATTCCGACGCGTTCGCCGATTCCGGAGGTGAGCACGGGGTCGGGGTTTGGCTGGCGCATAGACCCCTTCACCGGCTTGAACGCCTTGCATGAGGGCTTGGACTTTCCGGCCAATGTGGGGACGCCGATTTATTCAGCAGCCGGAGGCGTGGTGGTATCGCAAGAGGCGCACCCCCAGTTCGGCAATTTGATTGAAATTGACCATGGCAACGACCTGCTCACCCGCTATGCCCATGTGTCGCGCAGTTTGGTAAAAAAAGGCGATTTGATCAAGCGCGGGCAGAAAATCGCCGAGGTGGGCAACACCGGGCGCTCCACCGGGCCCCACCTGCATTTCGAGGTGCTGGTCAGAGGTGTGGCGCAAGATCCGCAGAAATTCTTGCGCTTGGGCGCCAATACCGCCGGCCAAACGGCGAAACGTTAAAATCCTCGTCTTATTGGAAGCGGCATCCCCCGAGGTCTGCGGACCCGTCGAATGCCGCCTTGCCACGACTTTGAATACCGACCATCAAAAGGACTGCGCTGTTCTGTGACCCTGGAGGGTTGCAGGCCGGTCTCGTACCCATGCCACTTACATTCCTGACCAAGCTCTTTGGTAGCCGCAACGACCGCTTGCTCAAGCAGTACCGCACCACCGTTACCCGCATTAACGCGCTGGAGCCCGCCTACGAAGCGCTGAATGACGCAGAACTGCAGGCCAAGACGAGCGAGTTCAAAGCGCGCGTAGCCGGTGGTGAAAGCCTGGACGCCATCTTGCCCGAGGCCTTTGCCGTGGTGCGTGAAGGCTCCAAGCGCGTCATGAAAATGCGCCATTTCGACGTGCAGCTGCTGGGCGGCATGTCCTTGCACTACGGAAAAATCTCGGAAATGGGCACCGGCGAGGGCAAAACCCTGACGTCCACGCTCCCGGTGTACCTCAACGCCCTGACCGGCAAGGGCGTGCACGTGGTCACCGTGAACGACTACCTGGCCAGCCGCGATGCGCGCTGGATGGGCCAGTTGTACGAATTTTTGGGGTTGACGGTGGGTATCAACACGCCCAACGCTCCGCGTGAGGAAAAGCAAGCCGCCTATGGCGCCGACATCACCTACGGCACCAACAACGAGTATGGCTTTGACTACCTGCGCGACAACATGGTCTACGAGGCCAAAGACCGCGTGCAGCGTGGCTTGAACTTTGCCATCGTCGACGAAGTGGACTCGATCTTGATTGACGAGGCACGCACGCCGCTCATCATCAGCGGCCAGGCGGAAGACCACACGGCGCTCTACATCGCCATCAACACCGTGGTGCCTTCGCTCACACGCCAGGAAGGCGAGCTCGATTTGCGCACCGGCGAGGGGGTGATCACCCCAGGCGACTTCACGGTCGACGAGAAAGCGCAGCAAATCGTGCTGACCGAAGAAGGCCATGAACGGGCCGAGCAGCTGCTGGCCGACCTGCAGCTCATCCCCGCAGGATCGTCCCTGTACGACCCCGCCAATATCACCTTGGTGCACCACCTGTACGCCGCGCTGCGCGCCAACCATCTGTTTCACCGCGACCAGCATTACGTGGTGCAGGACGGCGAAATCGTGATCGTGGACGAGTTCACCGGCCGCCTGATGACTGGCCGCCGTTGGAGCGATGGCTTGCACCAAGCGGTGGAAGCCAAAGAAGGCGTGTCCATTCAGGCCGAGAACCAGACGCTGGCCTCCATCACCTTCCAAAACTACTTCCGCCTGTACAACAAGCTGTCGGGCATGACCGGCACGGCCGACACCGAGGCCTACGAGTTCCAGGAAATTTACGGTCTCGAGACCGTGGTGATTCCTCCGAACCGCCAAAGCCGCCGCGAAGACCAGCAAGACCGTGTCTACAAAACCACCCAAGAAAAATACGTCGCGGCCATCCAGGACATTCGCGAGTGCTACGAGCGCGGCCAACCGGTGCTGGTGGGCACGACTTCGATCGAAAACTCCGAAATCATTGCCGAGCTGCTAGTGAAGGAGGGCTTGCCGCACCAGGTGCTCAACGCCAAACAGCACGCCCGGGAAGCCGATATCGTGGCCCAGGCCGGGCGCGCCAAGATG
This sequence comes from Comamonadaceae bacterium, assembly GCA_947371775.1. Taxonomy (GTDB): domain Bacteria; phylum Pseudomonadota; class Gammaproteobacteria; order Burkholderiales; family Burkholderiaceae_C; genus Allorhodoferax. The sequence goes on along the minus strand of CANBQX010000085.1, from coordinate 999 downwards.
ATCACCATCGCCACCAACATGGCCGGACGTGGCACGGACATTGTGCTGGGCGGCAATATTGACAAGGCGCTGGATGCGGTGCGCCACGATGAAAGTCTGGACGAAGCGGCCAAAGAGCAGCAGATTGCCGCCCTGAAGGCGCAGTGGAAGATCGACCACGAGGCCATCACCGCCTTGGGTGGATTGCGCATCATTGCCACCGAGCGCCACGAGTCGCGCCGCATTGACAACCAGCTGCGGGGCCGTTCCGGGCGCCAGGGCGACCCCGGTTCTTCACGCTTCTACTTGAGCTTGGATGACGCACTGATGCGCATTTTTGCGGGCGAGCGGGTCAAGGCCATCATGGACCGGCTCAAGATGCCCGAGGGCGAAGCCATTGAGGCGGGCATGGTCAGCCGCAGCATCGAGAGCGCCCAGCGCAAGGTCGAGGCGCGCAACTTTGACATGCGCAAGCAGTTGCTGGAATACGACGATGTCTCCAACGACCAGCGCAAGGTGATTTACCAGCAGCGCAATGCGATCTTGGACGCCCAGGACCTGGACGCCCAAATCCGCTCGCTGCGCGAAGGCACCTTCGAGGACCTGGTGCGCACCTATGTGCCCCGTGAGTCGGTCGAAGAGCAGTGGGACATTGCCGGCCTGCAAAAACAATTGGCCGACGAGTGGCGTTTGGAGCTGGACTTGGCGCAAAAAATCGCCGCGGCCCAGTCGATCACCGACGACGACATTGTCGAGGCTGTGGTGGAGGCGGCCAACGCCGCGTTTGCGCTCAAGGTCGAGCAGGTGGGCGCTGAGAGCTTTACGCACTTCGAGCGCATGGTGCTCTTGCAAACCATTGACACCCAGTGGCGCGACCACCTCAGCTCATTGGACTACCTGCGCAAGGGCATCCATTTGCGCGGCTATGCCCAAAAGCAGCCCAAGCAGGAATACAAGCGCGAAGCGTTTGAGTTGTTTGGCCAAATGCTCGACGCCGTGAAAAACGAAGTCACGCAAACC
>CANBQX010000084.1 GCA_947371775.1 Comamonadaceae bacterium | reverse complement strand
ACTGACGTCCTGTTCGTTCTTCAACAACGCGCCCACCAGCGGTGGCACCGCCATTTTTTCGTCTTTGGACTGCAAAGCCGACACGGGAATGTCTTCGGCCAGCAGCAGCTTGAGCCAGTCCAGCAGCTCGCTGGTGGAGGGCTTTTTCTTCAGGCCGGGCAGGTTGCGCACCTCGTAAAAGGTTTTCATGGCGGCACTGAGCAGCTCTTTTTTCAGTCCGGGGAAGTGCACATCCACAATGCTTTGCATGGTGGGCGCGTCGGGGAACTTGATGTAGTGGAAAAAGCAGCGGCGCAAAAATGCGTCGGGCAGCTCTTTTTCGTTGTTCGAGGTAATAAACACCAGCGGGCGGTGCTTGGCGCGGATCAGCTCGCGGGTCTCGTAGCAATAAAACTCCATGCGGTCGATTTCGCGCAGCAAGTCATTCGGAAACTCAATGTCCGCCTTGTCGATCTCGTCAATCAGCAAGGCCACCGGGGTGTCGCTGGTGAAGGCTTGCCACAGCACGCCTTTGACAATGTAGTTGTGGATGTCTTTTACGCGCTCGCCGCCGTCGATGTCCGAGAGCTGCGAGTCACGCAAGCGGCTCACGGCGTCGTATTCGTACAGGCCTTGCTGTGCCTTGGTGGTGGATTTGATGTGCCACTGGAGCAGGGGCAGGTTCAGGGCAGAAGCCACTTCCTCGGCCAGCATGGTTTTGCCCGTTCCGGGCTCGCCTTTGACCAACAAGGGGCGCTGCAGGGTGGCTGCGGCATTGACCGACAGCATCAGGTCCTGGGTGGCAATGTAATTTTTGGTACCGTTGAATTTCATGGATCAGTCAATCGAACAAGACAAGGTGGATTCCTCCAAAGCCTGGCGCGCGGTGCCCTGGGGGCACTGTCCGCTGGGCAACAGGAGGCTGCGGGAAGTACGTCAGACTGGCCGATATAATTCGCGCAGTCAATTTATACCAATTCCCTTTCGATTGTCTGCGCAAAATGAATCTATCGCTTCGTTCCCTGACTGCTGTTCTTGTCGCTTCTGTGACGGTCTTCTCTGCCCAAGCCCAAGATATCAAGGGTGATGCTGCTGCCGGATCCAAGAAAAATGCCATGTGCATCGGTTGCCACGGCATTGCTGGTTACCAAGCCAGTTTCCCTGAGATCTACAAAGTTCCCAAGATTTCCGGTCAGGGTGAAAAGTACATCATCTCGGCGCTCAACGCCTACAAAAAGGGCGAGCGCAAACACCCCTCTATGCGCGGGATTGCGACAACTTTGAGCGACCAGGACATGGCCGACTTGGCAGCCTTTTATTCGGAAAGCGGCGTGGATGCCAACGCCAAGCCTCTGGAAAAAGCGGCGGATGGCTCAGCCAAAGCGGTGGAGTTGGTTGCCAAAGGCGCCTGCACTTCCTGCCACGGTGAGAGCCTGAGCAAGCCGATTGACCCCAGCTACCCCAAGCTGGCGGGTCAGTACAGCGACTACCTGTTTGTTGCTTTGAAGGCCTACAAAACCGAAGGCAATCCGCAAGTGGGCCGTGGCAACGCCATCATGGGCGGTGTCGCCAAGCAGTTTTCTAATGCAGAGCTCAAGGTTCTGGCCAATTACGTGGGCGGACTGCCTGGCGAATTGAAAACGGTCCCGCAAAACCGTTTCCGCTGAGCCCCAGTCGTGCATAAAAAAACCGCCTTCGGGCGGTTTTTTTATGCGTCTTTGGTGGCGTGGCGCTGGACGCAGGCGATGTAGGCATTGCCATCGGGCGGTCGCCCTGCGCGCTGGCTTTCCCACAACATGGTTCCCAGGCACTCCATGGCGTCATGGTGCGCGCTGTGCAGAGAGTTGCGTTTGTGGGCGAGCAGTTCCACCGCCTGGCGAATGCCGCGCGGCTGGTCGATCGAGCTTTGTTCGCTGATCGAAAGGTGCATGGACAAATGCAAAAAAGGGTTGGTGTGCCCGTCGCTGCCCCCGTACACAGCCGCCACGGCCGCCTCGGCGTCACGCAAATCGGCGTGGTATTCGGGATGCTCGTCAATCCACTGCGCGGCGATGGTTTCCAGCGCTTCCAAGGCTTGGCCGGCGCGCGACTTGGCATAGACCGCGCAAAAGTAGCGGCGAACGTCGGCTTGGGAGGGGTTGAACATGGTAGGAAGGTTACCATGGGGCTTTGCCTGTATGACCGACGCCTGGCCCCTCATCACCGACCCGTTTTTCTATGCCGTGGCGGTTCCTGCGGTGCTGCTGCTGGGTATCAGCAAGAGCGGTTTTGGGGCTGGTTTTGGGTCCCTGGCGGTGCCCCTGATGGCCTTGGCAGTGACGGTGCCCGAGGCGGCAGCCATTTTGATGCCGGTCTTGTTTGTGATGGACGTGCTGGGAATGGCCGCTTACCGGAAAGACTTTGACCTGCCGCTGGTGCGCCAGATACTGCCCTTCGGCGTGCTGGGCATTGGAGTCGGCGCGCTGCTTTTCAAAATATTGCAGGCCCATGCGGTTGCGGCAATCGTTGGCGGTTTCACCCTTTTGTTTTTGGCCCAGCGCTTGCTGTTCCCGCCCAAAGCGGGCAGTGCGCCGCCCCCGCCATGGCTGGGAGCGATTCTGGCCACCACGTCCGGATTTACCAGTTTTATTGCCCACGCGGGTGGGCCGCCCATCAACGCCTATGTCATTGGCTTGCGCTTAAGCCCGGTGAAATTTACCGCGACCATGGCATTCTTCTTTTTTGTGGTGAACCTGTGCAAATGGATTCCCTATGCCTGGCTGGGTTTGCTGGACCTGCGCAATATGAGCACTTCGCTGGTGCTGCTGCCCTTGGCGCCTGTGGGCGTGTGGATCGGTGTGCGCCTGGCGCGGCGCATCAGCGAGCTGCTTTTTTACCGGTTTTTGTACGCGGGGATGTTGCTCACCGGTGTGAAATTGCTGTGGGACGGTTTGTCCTAGACCCGCGACATTTCATAATGCAGGCCATCTACCATTTGGAATTCAGGAGCACGCCATGAGCCTTATCGTCGTCATCAACCCCAAAGGGGGTGCAGGCAAATCTACCTTGTCCACCAACATTGCCGGTTACCTGGCCTCGCAAGGCCACGCCGTGCGCTTGGGCGACGCGGATCCGCAGAAATCCTCGAGCCTGTGGCTGAGTCTGCGTCCTGCCCATGCGCATCCCATCGCTGAATGGAAGGTGGACCCGGACGATCTGGCCAAGCCGCCCAAAGAGGCCGGTCATGTGGTGCTGGACACCCCGGCGGGTCTGAGTGGAAGGGCGCTCAAAGACGTGCTCAAAATGGCGGACAAAGTCGTGGTCCCGCTGCAGGCCAGCATTTTTGACATGTACGCCACCCGTGATTTTTTGGACACGCTGGCCAAAAGCCGCCATGCAGACCGGCTCGACGTGGGCATTGTGGGCATGCGCGTCGATGAACGCACTTTGGCAGCCGAGCAGTTCAGCAACTTCGTGAGCGGCTTGGACTTGCCTTTGGTGGGTACGCTGCGCGATACGCAAAACTATGTGCATTTAGCAGTCAGTGGGCTGTCGGTGTTTGATGTGCACACCAGCCGGACCGAGCGCGACCTGGCGCAGTGGCAGCCGATTTGCCAATGGCTATCGCAAGCCGTCTGAGCGCCCAATACCCCCTTTACAACACCCAAGCCCTTTATGAAAACGATCAACACTTTGCAAGAACTGGCCGCCATGGTCGGCCAAGCCGTTGCCACCAGCGACTGGATCACCGTCACCCAAGAAGCGGTCAACCAGTTTGCAGAGGCCACGGGCGACCACCAATGGATACACGTGGACGTGGAGCGCGCCAAAGCGGGGCCTTTTGGGGCGCCGATTGCCCACGGGTTTCTGACGCTGTCGCTGATTCCGAAGTTTTTTGATTCGGCACTGCATATCGCTGACGTGCGCATGGGTGTGAACTACGGCCTGAACCGTGTGCGCTTTATGGGCCCCGTGCCAGTCGGCAGCCGCCTTCGCGCCAGCCTGACCTTGCTCAAAGCAGAGGCCATTGAGAACCATGGCTTTCAACTGACCTGGGAAGTCACCACCGAGCGCGAAGGCACGGCCAAGCCCGTGTGTATCGCCGAATCGATTTCCCGGCTCTACGCCTGAGGGTGGGGCCAGGCAGCGGCGGCAAAGCCGTTTTGCCGCCAGGCTTCAAACACCGTGACGGCGACGGCGTTGGACAAGTTCAAACTGCGCTGACCGGCCAGCATGGGCAGCTTCAGGCTCTGGCCCTGGCCGAAGGATGCGCGTACGGTGTCGGAGATGCCCTTGGTTTCTGAGCCAAACACCAACCAATCGCCCGGTTGAAAGGCGACTTGGTATGGGCTTTGGGTGCCCCTGGTCGTGAGCGTGAACATGCGTTGCGGGTCCGGCCTCTGCGATTCAAGAAATGCTTCCCAGCTCGCATGGCGCAGCAACGCCGCGTATTCGTGGTAATCCAAGCCCGCGCGTCGCATGTGCTTGTCGTCCATGGAAAAGCCCAGTGGCTCCACCAGGTGCAAACTGCAGCCGGTGTTGGCAGCGAGGCGAATGACATTGCCGGTGTTGGGTGGGATTTCCGGCTCAACCAAAACGATGTGAAACATGCGTCGATTGTCGCCGCCTTGCAAATCGGGCAGTGGCGACTCAAGCGCCGCGTTCTGCCCGCGCAAAGACCAGCGCTGTGATGTGTGCCGCGCCAGCTTGGCGCAGACATTGCGCCGCCGCCGTTAAAGATGCGCCGCTGGTCATCACGTCGTCTATCAGCACGACTCGCTTGCCCGCCACGGCTGCGGGGCACAGGGGCTCCATCGCAAAGGCTTGTTGCACGTTGTCCAAGCGTGCTGCCCTTGAAAGGCTGCTTTGCGGCAGTGTGTTGCGCACGCGCAGCAGAAGGTTCGCCTGGGTCTTGGAGGGCGCCAAGGCCCGCGCCAGCAGCAACGCCTGGTTGAAGCCGCGCTCCCGTAGGCGTTCGCGCGAGAGCGGCATGGGCAGCACCAGGTCGGCGGCGTCCAAGGCTGGCTCTACCCAAGGCGCGCTGCGCATCAAAAGCGCCATGCTGCGTGCCCAGCCTGGATGCTGCGCAAACTTGAACTCCAACACCAGTTTCGACCAAGGGTAGGCGTAGGGCACCGCTGCCAGTGCAGCGTCCAAGACGCTGTTCGACGTGGCGCAAGTCCCGCACAAGGATTGGCCCGCAGGAACGGGCAAGGCACAACGCCGGCATCGCGCGCAGGGCTGAGCGAACACCTGCACACAGGCTTCGCACACCGGTGCACTCGGCCAGGAGTGGCACACCGCGCACTGGCTGGGCAGGCGCAGGGCGAGTTGGTGAAGCCAATGCCAAAGCATGCAGCCAATATACTGCGCTCTGCCACTGCGTGCAGCCTCGCTCGCAGACGTTTTCTATGCCCTCACTTCCCTCCCAGCACCCGCCCACGCTTGACGCCATTGCTGCTGCGCGCTGGGAACGTTTGGCGGGCTCCACGCCGCACACTTCCTCCCCGTGGTTGCACCAAGAAGTCGCTCGCCGAATGGAAGAGCGGCTCCAATGGATCGTCAAAAAACCCGCGCGCTGGATGCACTGGGAACCATTGCGGGGTGGTTTGAATATTCATGCGAAGCTGACGAAACGGTACCCGCAGGCCGAATGTTTAGTCGCCCAAACTCCAGCCCGGGCAGTCCCCGCCGTTCGCCGCGCCTTGTCGCCGCCGTGGTGGGATCTGCGTCGATGGCGAAAACCCGCTTTGCGCTTTGATGCAGGGCCGCAGCCCGTTCAGATGCTGTGGGCCAACATGGCATTGCACATGTCCGCCGACCCGCAGTCCCTGATCGCGCGCTGGCACAGCATGCTCGAAGCCGATGGGTTTTTGATGTTTTCCTGTTTCGGGCCGGACACCCTGCGCACGCTGCGTACTTTGTACGGGCAAATGGGCTGGCCCGCGCCGGCCCACGAGTTCACGGACATGCATGACTGGGGCGACATGTTGGTCGAGGCCGGATTCGCGGAACCGGTAATGGACATGGAGCGGATTACCCTGACGTTTTCATCGGCAGGCCACCTGTTGGCGGAGTTGCGCGGCCTGGGACGTAATTTGCACGCTCAGCGCTTTGCCGGGTTGCGCGGTCGCCGCTGGCATGCCGATTTGCAAGCGCAAATCACCCAGCGCTTGGCAGACCCCAGCACGCCGGGGCGTTTGCGGCTGGAGTTTGAAATTATTTACGGGCATGCGTTCAAACCGCAGCCCCGAATCGCGGTTCGACCCCAAACCAGTGTGTCTTTGGATGACTTTCGTACCGCATTGCGAAATAACAATGGCGCCGGCCTCAAGTAGCCGTTCAACTGGGCGCGCGGGGTCTTTTGGCAGCACCTTTGGGGGTGAATATGACAAAAACGTTGGGCTACAATCATTGGCTAACGTTGAGATGGCTTTTGTTACTGGGTTTGCATACTTTGAGGCATTGAAAGTGAATACGATGAAGAGCATTTGGAAAAATCTGGCTTCAATGTTGGCCACCGCCACCCTGTGGTTCGCCAGCGCCGGTATCAATTTGGCGCATGCCGTCAACGATTTGCCCGGCGGCCCTGCCGTCAATCAACTGAATTTGTATCCTCCAGTCACCTCTGTGGCGCGGGATCAGCAGTGGCTGCACTGGTTCATGCTGATTTTGTGTGCCGTCATTTTTGTCGCCGTTTTCAGTGTGATGTTTTATTCCATCTGGAAACACCGCAAATCGGTGGGTCACAAACCTGCGACCTTTCATGAATCCGTGACGGTGGAAATCATTTGGACGGTGATCCCATTCATCATCGTGATCTTGATGGCGCTGCCCGCGACTAAGTCCGTGGTGGCCATGAAGGATACGACCAATGCTGACCTGACGATCAAGGTCACCGGTATGCAGTGGAAGTGGGGTTACGACTACCTCAATGGCGAAGGCGAAGGCATCGGCTTTTTGTCCACCATTGATGCCGCTCAGCGCGAGATGTCCAACAACGGCGGCCCCAAAAAGGGCGAAGACGTTGACAACTACTTGCTCAAAGTGGACCGCCCTCTGGTGGTTCCGGTGGACAAGAAAATTCGCCTGATCACCACGGCCAATGACGTGATTCACGCGTTCATGGTTCCGGCCTTTGGCATCCAGCAAGCGGCTATTCCTGGTTTTGTGCGGGACACCTGGTTCCGCGCGGAGAAAGTCGGAGACTTCTACGGCCAATGCTCGCAGCTGTGTGGAAAAGAGCACTCCTACATGCCCATCCACGTGAAGGTCTTGTCTGCTGAAGATTACACCCAGTGGGTTGCTGCCGAGCAAAAGAAAATGGCGGCCTTGGCTGACGACCCCAGCAAAGTGTGGACTTTGGACGACATCAGCAAGCGCGGTGAGAAGGTGTATGCCCAAAACTGCGTGGCCTGCCACCAAGCCAACGGCAAAGGCGGCGGCGCTGTGAAGCCTTTGGATGGCGCGGCCGTAGTGCTCGACGCCGACAAGTCCAAGCAGATCATGGTCTTGCTCAACGGCCAAAACAATGGCGCGATGCCTTCATGGAAAGCGCTGAGCAACACCGACATCGCTGCGGTGATCAGCTTTACCAAAAACCACTGGTCCAACAAGACCGGACAGCTCGTGCAGCCCTCGGATGTCGCTGCCTTGCGCAAGTAAGACGCTACTGCCGTCGCTTGCAAACTGATTTAAGAATTGTGAAAAGGAAGTTCGTATGAGCGCTGTTTTAGACCACCATGACCACGGTCATGCAAACCACGACTACCACGATCACCACGCTCCCACTGGATGGCGCCGCTGGGTGTTCGCAACCAACCACAAAGACATTGGCACGCTGTATTTGCTGTTTGCCTTCACGATGTTGATGGTGGGCGGCGTTTTGGCGCTCATCATTCGCGCCGAACTGTTCCAGCCGGGCCTGCAACTGGTCAATCCTGAGTTGTTCAACCAGCTCACCACCATGCACGGTTTGATCATGGTGTTCGGCGCCATCATGCCGGCCTTCGTGGGCTTTGCCAACTGGATGATCCCGCTGCAAATCGGCGCGTCTGACATGGCTTTTGCCCGTATGAACAACTTCAGCTTCTGGTTGATGATTCCTGCGGCGCTCATGATCGTCAGTTCGTTCTTCATGCCTGGCGGCGCGCCCGCTGCAGGCTGGACGCTGTACGCCCCGCTGACCCTGCAAATGGGTCCCAGCATGGACGCCGGTATTTTTGCGCTGCACATCTTGGGCGCTTCGTCCATCATGGG
>CANBQX010000083.1 GCA_947371775.1 Comamonadaceae bacterium | reverse complement strand
GTGCATTCACTGGTGTCGTTCTCGCTCTACAGCATCATTCCCACCCTGATTGAAGTGGGTTTGGTGCTGACGCTGCTGGCCGTCAAGTTTGATGTCTGGTTTGCCGGCATCACGCTGATTGCGCTGGCGCTGTACATCAGCTTCACCATCAGCATGACCGAGTGGCGCACCCAGTTTCGCAAGCGCATGAACGAGCTTGACTCCAAGGCGCACACCCGCGCCATTGACTCCCTGCTTAATTTCGAGACCGTCAAGTATTTCAACAACGAGGAATTCGAGGCGCAGCGCTACGACGAGAACCTGGAGCGCTACCGCCTGGCCGCACTCAAGAGCCAGCGCACGCTGAGCATTTTGAATGCGGGTCAGCAGTTCATCATCGCCAGCGGCCTGGTGGCCATGCTCTGGCGCGCCACCCAAGGCGTGGTGGACGGCCGCATGACGCTGGGCGATCTGGTGATGGTCAATGCCTTCATGATTCAGATCTACATCCCGCTCAACTTCTTGGGTGCGATCTACCGCGAACTCAAGCAAAACCTGGCGGACCTGGAAAAAATGTTTGTGCTGCTGGAGCGCGAACAGGAGATCGCCGATGCGCCCGACGCCCATGCTTTGCTACTCCCGCAAGGGGCCGACAGCGCGGCTGTGCGCTTTGAGCATGTGGGCTTTGCCTACGAGCCTGCGCGCACCATCTTGCACGACATCAGTTTTGAGATTCCAGCGGGAAAAACCGTGGCCGTGGTGGGTCCGTCGGGCTCGGGCAAGTCCACCCTGGCGCGGCTGCTCTACCGGTTTTACGACGTGCAGCAGGGCAGCATTTCGGTGGCAGGGCAAGACATCCGCACGCTGACCCAGGCCAGCTTGCGCGCCGCCATTGGCATCGTGCCGCAAGACACCGTGTTGTTCAATGACACGGTGCAATACAACATCGCCTACGGCCGCCCTGGCAGCAGTCTGGAAGAGGTGCAAGCGGCAGCGCGCGCCGCGCACATCGACACCTTTATTGCCAGCACGCCCGCGGGCTACGACACCATGGTGGGCGAGCGCGGCCTCAAGCTCTCCGGCGGCGAAAAGCAGCGCGTGGCCATTGCCCGCACCTTGCTGAAGAACCCGCCGATTTTGATTTTTGACGAGGCCACCAGCGCCCTGGACTCAGCCAACGAGCGCGCCATCCAGGCCGAACTCGCCCGCGTGGCACACAACAAAACCACCCTGGTGATCGCCCACCGGCTGTCCACCGTGGTCGACGCGCACATGATTTTGGTGATGGACGCCGGCCGCATCATCGAACGTGGCAGCCACGCCGAACTGATGCAGGCCCAAGGCCGCTACGCCCAGATGTGGGCCTTGCAGCAAAGCGGTGAATAAGGCGCAAATCCCCCTTCCATAATCCCGCCCATGGAAACCAAATGGCTTGAAGACTTTGTGTCGCTGGCAGAAACCCGCAGTTTCAGCCGATCGGCCCAACTCCGCCATGTGACACAACCGGCGTTTTCCCGCCGCATCCAGTCGCTTGAAGCCTGGGTCGGTGTGCAATTGGTGGACCGCAGCGCCTACCCCACCCACCTGACCCCTGCGGGTGCCGCGCTCTATGCCCAAGCCTTAGACCTCTTGCAAGCCCTGCATGCGGCACGTGACCAATGCCGCGCCACCGTCCCGGACGCTCCGCCTCTGGGACAATAGGCGTCTGTTCCCTGAACGCTTTGCACCTCCTCTTTATGACTTCCACGGCAACTTCCCTGACCCTGATTCGACCGGACGACTGGCACGTGCATTTGCGCGACGGCCAGGCCTTGCACACTGTGGTGCCGCACACCGCCGCCCAGTTTGGCCGTGCGGTGGTCATGCCCAACCTCAAGCCGCCGGTCACCACCGCTGCCCAGGCCCAGGCCTACCGCGCGCGCATCGCCGCAGCCGTGCCAGCGGGCATGCATTTTGAGCCGCTGATGACGCTGTACTTAACGGACATGCTGCCCCCCGACGAGATTGCCCGGGCCCGCGACGCTGGTGTGGTGGCGGTGAAGCTCTACCCCGCAGGGGCCACCACCAACAGCGATGCCGGCGTGACCGACATCCGCAAGACCTACGCCACGCTCGAAGCCCTGCAACGCTCTGGTATGCCCCTGCTGGTGCACGGCGAGGTCACCGACCCCGAGGTGGATTTGTTTGACCGCGAAGCGGCGTTTATTGACCAGCAGCTCATTCCCTTGCGCCGCGATTTTCCGGAATTGAAGATCGTGCTGGAGCACATCACCACGCGCGACGCGGCCCAGTACGTGCAAAGCGCTGGCCGCCATACCGCCGCCACCATCACCGCCCACCACCTGCTGTACAACCGCAACGCACTGTTCAAAGGCGGTATCCGTCCGCACTACTACTGCTTGCCGGTCTTGAAACGCGAGACCCACCGGCTGGCGCTGGTCGATGCCGCCACCAGCGGATCGCCCCAGTTTTTTTTGGGCACCGACAGTGCGCCGCATGCGGCGCAGCTCAAAGAGCACGCCAGTGGCTGCGCAGGTTGCTACACCGCCCACGCGGCCATCGAGCTTTATGCCCAGGCCTTTGATGCCGCGGGCGCGATGGACCGGCTGGAAGGCTTTGCCAGTCTGTTTGGCCCGGACTTTTATGCCTTGCCGCGCAACACCAGCACCATCACGCTGCGCCGCGAAAGCTGGACACCGCCTGAGAGCTATGCCTTTGGCGAAGCCACGCTCAAACCGCTGGCCGGTGGCGAAGCCCTGCAGTGGCGACTGGTCTAGACCGCATCGACTGGACCGCGCCCTGGCTGGCGCCTTGGCAGGCGCGGGGCCAGACCATCGCGGATCGTGTGGTCTGTGGCGACAGCTGCGCCCAGGCTCTGAACACGCACGGCAAGCCGGAATCGCCGGTGCGCTTTGTGGCGCAAGAGGCCTTGCCCGCCGCAGAGGCCTACGAAGCCTTTATTTACCGCACCCGCCAGGTGCCCACCCGCGAGGGTCTGCACGATTTTTTCAACGGCCTGTGCTGGCTGCATTTTCCGCACACCAAAGCCCGGCTCAATGCCCTGCAGGCCGAGCAAATTGCACACAGCGGTGTGCACAGCGTGCGGGGTGCAGCACGCGATGGCATTACCGTATTTGATGAAAACGCCGCGTTTTTTCAGGGGCCAGACGCGCTGTGGCAGGCGCTGGCGGCCAAAGATTGGCAGCAGTTGTTTGTGACCTTGCGTCCGCACTGGGCACAGGCGCAGCTGCTGTTGTTTGGCCACGCCTTGATGGAGAAGCTGGTCACGCCGCGCAAGGGCATCACCGCCCATGTGTACCGCGTGCCCGCCAGTGCGCAGGGATTGGCGGCGATCGATGCGTGGATGGCGCAGGACCTGAGTGCCGAAAAACTCGCCTCCAAACCCTTTGCCCATTTGCCGGTGCTGGGCGTACCAGGGTGGTGGCCCGCCAACGCCGAACCCGGTTTTTACGACGATGCCTCGGTGTTCAGGGCACCCCGCGCTCAGAACGAAAACGTGTAAAAGCCGCAAATTTCTTGGGCCCAAAAACAGGGTGGTCTTTGGGTTTCGGCGGGTAGAACATTAATATGCCCGCCATCGGCCCACCGACAAGGTGAGGCAATCTTGTTTGCTAGAAAGGTGATTCATGAAACGTATCTTGTTGTTGGTGCTGACCAACGTCATGGTGGTGGTGGTGCTGGGCATCGTCGCCAGCCTTTTGGGTGTGAACCGCTACCTCACAGCCAATGGTTTGAACCTGGGTGCTTTGCTCGGTTATGCGCTGATCATGGGTTTTGGTGGCGCGTTTATTTCGCTCCTGATCAGCAAGCCTTTGGCCAAGTGGAGTTCAGGCGTGCGCGTGATCGAGCAAGCGCAAAACGCCGACGAGGCCTGGATTGTCGAGACCGTGCGCAAATTTGCCGACAAGGCGCAGATTGGCATGCCGGAGGTCGGTATTTTTGAGGGTGACGCCAACGCCTTTGCGACCGGCGCGTTCAAAGACTCCGCCTTGGTGGCGGTGTCCACCGGGCTGCTGCAGGGCATGACGCGTGAAGAGGTAGAAGCCGTGATCGGCCATGAAGTCGCCCACATCGCCAATGGCGACATGGTCACCATGACCCTGATTCAGGGCGTGATGAACACCTTTGTGGTGTTTTTAAGCCGCGTGATCGGTTATGCGGTCGATAGCTTTTTGCGCAAAGGCGATGACCGCGACAGCGGCCCCGGCATGGGCTACTGGATTACCACCATCGTGCTCGACATCGTGCTGGGCTTTGCCGCAGCCATGGTCGTGGCCTGGTTTTCGCGTCAGCGCGAGTTCCGGGCCGATGCGGGCGCCGCAGAGCTGATGGGCCGCACCCAACCCATGGTGAACGCACTGGCACGTCTGGGTGGCATGCACACGGGCGAGCTGCCCAAAAGCTTGGCCGCCTTTGGCATCGCCGGTGGTATCGGGCAGCTGTTCAGCACCCACCCGCCGATCGAAGCGCGCATTGCGGCTTTGCAAGCCCGCTAAACCTTCAGCCGAGTTGGCCCCGAAGGTTCAGGGCAGCAGGTCCAGGGCCAGCGCTTCGGCCACCTTGATGCCGTCCACCCCCGCCGACAGAATGCCGCCGGCATAGCTCGCGCCTTCGCCTGCAGGATAGAGTCCGCGCAAGTTGGTGCTTTGCAAATCCTCGCCCCGGGGGAGCTTGAGCGGGCTGGAGGTGCGCGTTTCAACGCCTGTGAGCACTGCGTCGGCCATGTCAAAGCCTTTGATCTTGCGGCCAAACACGGGCAGGGCGTCGCGGATCGCGTCAATCGCATAAGCGGGCAGGCTCCCGGCCAAATCGCCCAGCTTCACGCCGGGTTGGTAGGAGGGCTGCACGGTGCCCAGTGCCGTGGAGGCACGCCCCGCCAAAAAGTCTCCGACCAGCTGCCCGGGGGCTTCGTAGCTGGCGCCGCCGTGCACATAGGCGGCGGACTCTAAGGTGCGCTGAAACACGATGCCCGACAGAGGGTGGGCGCGTTCGGCGCTGGCGCTTAGGCCCGCGCCCATGGCTTTGGCTTCAGCGGCATAGCGCACACCATCCTGCGCGCCAAACGCAGCGACAAAACTCGCTTCGTCTTGCGGGTAGTCGCTCGGGTCAATGCCCACCACGATGCCGGCGTTGGCATTGCGCTCGTTGCGCGAATACTGGCTCATGCCGTTGGTCACCACGCGCTCGGGCTCCGAGGTCGCTGCCACCACCGTGCCACCGGGGCACATGCAAAAGCTGTAGACGCTGCGCCCGTTGTGGGCATGGTGCACCAGCTTGTAATCGGCCGCGCCCAAGAGCGGGTGGCCCGCGTGGCGGCCCCAGCGTGCGCGGTCGATCACGCTTTGCGGATGCTCGATGCGAAAGCCCACTGAAAAAGGCTTGGCCTGCATGGCCACACCGCGCCCCCACAGCATGGCAAAGGTGTCGCGTGCGCTGTGGCCCAGTGCCATCACCACGTGGCGGGCCTGCAGCTCCTGCAGGGTGCCGCTGGCCAGGTCGAGCACCTGCAGCCCGCTCATGCGCCGCACATCGCCCTCTGTGCTCGTGCGGATGTCGGTCACGCGCTGGCCAAAGCGCACTTCGCCACCCAATTCGATGATGCGCGCACGCAGGTTTTCCACCACCTTGACCAGCTTGAAGGTGCCGATGTGGGGGTGGGCCTCGACCAGAATTTCGGGCGGCGCGCCTGCGGCCACAAACTCTTGCATCACCTTGCGCCCCAGGTGGCGCGGGTCTTTGATCTGGCTCCAGAGCTTGCCGTCCGAAAACGTGCCTGCACCGCCTTCGCCGAACTGCACATTGCTCTCCGGATGCAGGGTGTGTTTGCGCCACAAGTCCCAGGTGTCTTTGGTGCGTTGGCGCACGGCCGGCCCGCGTTCCAGCACCAAGGGACGCAAGCCCATTTGTGCCAACAGCAGCGCGGCAAACATGCCGCAGGGCCCAAAGCCCACCACCACTGGCCGCAGCGGCAAGGGTGCCTGGGCTTGGCGCACCAGCGTGTACGCCATGTCGGGCGTGGCGCCGATGTGGGGGTGGTCGGCAAATTGCGCCACCAAGCGGGCCTCGAGCGCAGGGGCCAACGCCACATCGACGATAAACACCGCCAGCAAGTCGGCCTTGCGGGCATCAAAGCTGCGCTTAAAGACGTCCAGGCGATGAATGTCGGATGCAGCCACACCCAGCGCTTGCGCGGCCATGCGGGTCAAGGCGGCCACCGGCTGCGCCGTGGGTCGGCGGTCTTCGTCGGTTTCGCTGGGCGCGTCGGCAGCACGCCGCGCATCCACGGGCAAGGCCGACAAAGGGAGTTTGAGTTCGGTAATTCGCAGCATGTTCAGGGCTCGGGGTTATCAAGCAAGCGGACCGCGCGGCAGAAGCTATTTCGCAACAAGCCCCATCTGGTCCAGGGCCGCAGCCAGGTGGCCCACGCTGCGCGCTACGTTGTGCAGTTTTTCCAGGCCGAAGAGGCCGATGCGAAAGGTCATGAAGTCGGCCGGCTCGTCGCATTGCAGCGGCACACCGGCGGCGGTTTGCAGGCCCAGCGCCAAAAACTTCTTGCTGCTGTGCATGTCGGGGTCGGTGGTGTAGCTCACCACCACGCCAGGTGCCTGAAAGCCCTTGGCCGCGACGCTGATCAGGCCGCGGCTCTCGAGCAGGGCGCGCACTTGGTGGCCCAGGTCGAGTTGCTCTTGGCGCACCTTTTCAAAGCCATAGGCCTGGGTTTCCAGCATGACTTCGCGCAGGCGCGTCAGGGCGTCGGTGGGCATGGTGGTGTGGTACATGTGCGCGCCTTTTTCATAGGCTTCCATCACGTGCAGCCACTTCTTCAGGTCGCAGGCAAAGCTGCTGCTGGTGGTGCTTTCAATCGCGGTGCGCGCCCGGGCGCTGAGCATCACCATGGCGCAGCAGGGCGATCCACTCCAGCCTTTTTGCGGTGCCGTCACCAGCACGTCCACGCCCGTGGCTTCCATGTCCACCCAAATCGTGCCCGAGGCAATGCAGTCCAGCACAAACAAGCCGCCGACCTGGTGCACCGCGTCGGCCACGGCGCGCAGGTAGTCGTCGGGCAAGATCATGCCGGCCGACGTTTCCACGTGCGGCGCAAACACCACCGCAGGCTTCTCTGCCAGGATGGTGGCCACCACTTCGTCAATCGGGCAGGGCACCCAGGGCGACTGCGATGCCTCGCTGGTGCGCCGGGCCTTGAGCACGATGGACTGGGCCGGAATCTGGCCCATGTCAAAAATCTGTGACCAGCGGTAGCTGAACCAGCCATTGCGCAGCACCATCACTTTTTTGCCGCTGGCAAACTGGCGTGCGACCGCTTCCATGCCGAAGGTGCCACTGCCGGGCACCAGCACGCTCGAAGGCGCGTGGTACACCGCTTTGAGAATGCCCGAGATGTCGCGCATTACGCCTTGAAAGCGCTGCGACATGTGGTTGAGCGCGCGGTCGGTGTAGACCACCGAAAACTCCAGCAATCCGTCGGGATCGATCTCTTTTACCAGTCCGGCCATGGCAGTCTCCTTGGGTGATTGTTAAGAGCTGAACAAGAAGTTCATCACGTCGCCATCTTTGACCACGTATTCCTTGCCCTCAGCGCGCATCTTGCCCGCGTCTTTGGCGCCCTGCTCGCCTTTGAAGGCGATGAAATCGTCAAACGCAATGGTCTGGGCGCGGATGTAGCCTTTTTCGAAGTCGGTGTGAATCACGCCTGCCGCCTGCGGGCCGGTGTCGCCGACATGAATCGTCCAGGCGCGCACCTCTTTCACCCCGGCGGTGAAATAGGTTTGCAGGCCGAGCAGGCTGTAGGCCGCGCGGATCAGGCGGTTCAGGCCCGGCTCGGTCTGGCCGAGTTCTTCGAGAAACATCTGGCGGTCTTCATCGCTCATTTCGCTCATCTCGGCCTCCAGCTTGGCGCTGATAGACACCACCGGTGCGTTTTGCGCTGCGGCAAAGGCCTTCAGGCGGTCGAGCATGGGGTTGTTCTCAAACCCGTCTTCGGCCACATTGGCCACAAACATGGCGGGCTTGGCGGTGATCAAGAAAAACTGCTTGAGCAAAGGCAACTCTTCTTTGCTGAAGTCGATGGTGCGCACCGGTTTGGCTTCGTTGAGTGCGGTCTGGCATTTCTCCAAAATCGCCACCAGCTTGATCGATTCTTTGTCGCCCGAGCGTGCCAGCTTGGTCACGCGGTGCAGGGCTTTTTCGACGGCACTCAGATCCGCCAGGCACAGCTCGGTCTGGATCACCTCAATGTCGGCAATCGGGTCCAC
>CANBQX010000082.1 GCA_947371775.1 Comamonadaceae bacterium | reverse complement strand
ATCCGCCAAAAGCAAAGCACCGCGCAAGCGGCGTTAAAGGGTGCGCGACGTATGCAGTTAACGCCCACGATTGCGGTGCACATGAGTGCCGCGATGGCCGCGGTGGTGATCGGTCCCTTTGCTTTGTGGGCCAGACTGGGCAAGAAGGTGCGCCCGCGCTGGCACCGGGCACTGGGCTATGCCTGGGTCACTTGCATGGTGGGCGCTGCAATCACCGCGATGTTTATCCGTGATTTTCGGCTGCCCAATCTGGCAGGGTTCACGCCCATCCATTTACTCATACCCTTTACGCTAGGCACCTTGTACAAGTCGTTCAATTTCTTGTACCAAGGAAACATCACGGGCCATCGCAAATCCATGCAAAGCCTGTATGTTGGCGCGTGTCTCGTGGCAGGCGCCTTTACGCTCTTGCCCGGCCGCTACTTAGGGAATTTGCTCTGGCAATAAAAACACGCTGGCATCGCGCCCAAGCGGCGTAGCCAGTCGTTGCACCAGCAAGCGGTAGGTGTCCAGGTCAAAGGCCAGACGTTGGCGGGTTTGCAGGGCATCGGCCAGGTCGGTTTCATCGTGCACCGTGGCCACATGGCACCACTGGTCAAACACATGGATGTCCGTGCGCTCGCTGCGCGGGTTGTATTCCCGCACCGCAACCGGCGCTTTGTGCGGCCAGGCCTGCAAGCGGTGCTGGGCCAATGCCATTTGCACGCGCAGTCGGTGCACGGCGGGGTTCTCGCGTCCGGCGCACACGCCTTTGCATTTGCCGATCTGGCTGGCAAAGCAAGCGCCTTTGCCGGACTCCAGCCCCAGCGCCTGCGGGCACAAGCTGTGGTTCTCACAAAGGGTGCGCAGTGCATCGGTCGCTTGGCGTTTGGAGCGGTACACACCATACAGGCGCTGCAGCGTGTCGGGTTGCTGCGCATCCAAACCCACCAGGCGCAACAGTGGCCGCGCCTGGGGATCGTCAGACAGTTCCCAGGCGCTTAAGCCCTTGCTTTGCCGCAATTGGCGGTTGTGCAGCGGCTGCATCGCTTTGACCAGCCGCGCTTCCAGCAGCAAGGCGCCGAGTTCTCCGGCTGTTTCTTGCCACTCGACCCGTCGGATTTCCTGCAAGATACGCATCTCGCGTGCTTGCTTGGTGGATGCCTGAAAGTGCGACAACACCCGCTTACGCATGTGCACGCTTTTGCCGATGTACAGCGGAATTTCCCCTTCGCCGTAAAACAGATAGACACCGGGTACATCAGGGATGTCGGAGATGGCGGTTTCTAGCTGCGGCGGCACACTGGCGCTGCCCTGCAGCAGGGCCGCGGCTTCGCGCTGCAGGGTTTCCAGGCCCAACTCCTGCTCTGCCACCTGCAGCCAGGCCAGCACCACGTCCACATCGCCCATGGCGCGGTGGCGTGCCAGGGTTTGCAAACCGTGGCGCTGCAGAATGGCGTCCAGGCCATGGCCTTTGTGCTGTGGATACAGCTTGCGCGACAAACGCACGGTGCACAGGGTTTTGACCTTGAGGGCGTGTCCCAGGCGTTCCAAGGCCTGGTGCACAAAGCCGTGGTCAAAACGCACGTTGTGGGCCACAAACACCGCGCCGTCCAAGATCTCCTGCAGTGGGCGGGCGATGTCTTCAAAAGCCGGCGCATCCTGCACCATGGCGTCGGTGATGCCGGTCAGGCTTTGAATAAAGGGTGCAATGCGCACTCCGGGGTTGACCAGGGTGCTCCAGCGCGCCACCTCCACACCGTTCTCAATCCGCACCGCGGCGATTTCGGTAATGTTGTCGCGTTGGGCGTTGCCCCCGGTGGTCTCGAGGTCGACCACCACATAGCAGGGCAAAAGTGCGGGAAAGGGCTGCTTCAACAAAACATCAAAGCCAGCCAGGCTGGGTCGTCCAACAGGTTGATGGCGCCATAAATGCCAAAGCGGTAGGACCATCCTTGCAGCAAGAGCATTCGCGTCGGCCAGTCAGAAGCAATAAACAACTCCAGCGCCAGAATTGGCGGTGGTTTGGGATGCGCAAGCTGCATCAAATATCAAAGGTGTGGAAGCCCAGGGCGCCCGCGCGCCGGTCGGCAAAAAAGCGCTCTAGCGTGCCTTTGACGGTGTGAAACGCAATCTCGTCCCAGGGGATGTCGGCTTCGTCGAACAGTTGTGCGACCTGCGTTTCGGTGCCGGGGTTGAACGCGTTGCTCAAGAGCTTGGCCTGGTAAAACAAATGCACTTGCCCCACCCGTGCGACGTTGACGATGGAAAACAAAGGCCCCATGACAAACTCGGCACCCGCTTCTTCCACCGTTTCACGCGAGGCACCTTCAGCGGTGGTTTCACCCATCTCCATGAAGCCGGCCGGCAACGTCCATTTGCCCAAGCGCGGCTCAATATTGCGTTTGCACAGCAAGACCTTGTCGCCCCAGGTGGGAATGGTGCCCACCACGTTCAGCGGATTGACGTAGTGCACCGTGTTGCAGGCCGGGCAGACCGCGCGTACCTTGGTGTCGCCATCGTCCGGCAGACGGTTCACCACTGCCGTGCCGCAGGCTTTGCAGTGTTTGATGGGGCCGCCGTAGAGCGTCAACTTGAGGCTCCTCAGGCGGCGGTCACTGCCACGCGAATGCCGCAGAGGCCAGCGACGTCGCCTTGCATCACGTCACCGGCAACGACTGCCCCCACACCGGCGGGCGTGCCGGTGAAGATCAGGTCGCCCGCCTTGAGTTCCCACGCGTTCGAGAGCTGCTCAATCGTTTCGGCAATGTTCCAGATCAGCTGCGCAATCGTGCTGCTCTGGCGGCTTGCCCCATTCACGCTGAGCGTGATCGTGGCATGGTCAATGTCAGGTACCTGTGCAGCCGGGGTGATGGGCCCGATGGGCGCGGAGTGGTCAAAACCTTTGGCAATGCTCCACGGGCGGCCTTGCTTTTTCATGTCGTTTTGCAGATCGCGCCGCGTCATGTCCAGGCCCACGGCGTAGCCAAAAATGTGTTTGTGGGCGTCTGCTGCCGCGATATTGCGACCACCGGTGCCAATGGCCACCACCAGCTCAATCTCGTGGTGCAGATTGGCGGTGAGCGTGGGGTAGGGCATGTGAGCCGTCGTGCCGGGCACCGCGTACAGCAAGGCGTCCGCCGGTTTCATGAAAAAGAAGGGCGCCTCGCGCCCGGTGCCGCCCATTTCTTTGGCGTGCTCTTCGTAATTGCGGCCCACGCAATAAATGCGGTGCACCGGAAATTGGGCGCTCTGGTCAACAAGGGGCACGCTCACAGGTGCAGCGGGGGCGAAAGTGAAGTTCATGGGCAAAGTTCCTGGCAAAGTGCTTTGAAATTAGGCGGACTGCGTGACCAGCTCAAAGTGCTCGACCACCGGTGGCGCTGCAAAAAACGGCCCCACGATAGCGCGCCAGGCCGCAAAGGCGGGCGACCCGCGAAAGCCCACCGTGTGGTCTTCCAATGTTTCCCAAAAAATTTGCAGCACGTAGCGCTCAGGGCTTTCGATGCTGCGGTTGACCTTGTATCCCTTGAAACCCTTGGCGTGCGCAATGACCTCACCAGCGCCTTGGGCGATGGCGGCTTCGAACGCGGCGTTTTGGCCGGGGTGGATGCGAATGTCGGCAATTTCCAGAATCATGCAAGGCTCCAAAGTCGATGTATGGGCTCCATGTTACCGGTTGCGCGCGCCCCTGCTTGGGCGGCTGCGGCTATGCTCATGGCCGATGCAAAGTTCAACCGTTCACCAACCGCACGCGCCTTGGGGCCCAGACTGGCTTTGCCCCCAGTGGCCTGCGCCCGACTCGGTGCATGCGTTTTGCACCAGCCGCAGGGGTGGCGTGTCCAGCGCACCGTTTGACAGCCTGAACCTGGGCACGCATGTGGGCGATACCGCTGAAGCGGTGCACGCCAACCGGGCGCAGGTGCAACAAGCGCTGGGTGTGCGCCCCTTGTTTTTAGACCAGGTGCATGGCACAGAGGTGCATAGGGCGACACACGCAAGCGTCGAGGGCGTATGCGCCGACGGCTGCTGGACCACCGAGCCCGGCCTGGTCTGCACGGTGATGGTCGCCGACTGCCTGCCCATCCTCTTGTGCACGACCGATGGCAGCCGCGTGGCGGCCCTCCATGCAGGCTGGCGCGGGCTGGCGGGCGGCATCGTGGAGACCTTCCTCCATGAGCAAAAAGCGCTGGGCGTCGATGGCGCGCCGTGGATGGCATGGCTGGGCCCATGCATTGGGCCACAGGCTTTTGAAGTGGGTGACGAGGTTCGTGCCGCTTTCATGCAGGACGCGGACGGTGCGCAGCAGGCGTTCACGGCCCATGGAGCGGGAAAGTGGCTGGCCGACCTGGCTCTGCTGGCGCGCCAACGCCTGCGGGAGGCGGGCGTGACACAGATGTACGGCAATGACAGCACCGCCCCCTGGTGCACGGTGGGCAACCCTTTACGGTTCTTTTCCCACCGGCGCGACCGTGTCAGTGGCCGCTTTGCCGCCGGTATCTGGCGGGTTTGATGCGGCCAAGGCAGCCGCGTTGGTGGCGTCTGCCTCGGCCTCGGCTTTGATGCGTGCGCGCTTACGCGCTGGGGTGCCCATGAAATACAGCACCAGACCTACCGGAAGCAGTCCATAGAGCACAAAGGTCACGACAGCGCCCAACAGTGTGCCGTTGTCATTGGTGGCTTCGGCGACAGCCATCATCAAGGTCACATAAATCCAAGCCAAGGGGACTAAATACATGCGAGTTACGTTTCAGGTTTGTTTCGTGACGTTAAAGCGTAATGTCAGCAAAATGAAGGACATGCGCCGGATAATGACCCGACTATGCCTCAAGGGCGTGGTAGCGCCCCTGACAATTACGAGGAGACAGCGTGAAAGACCAAGAAAACCTGTGGGCCCATGCGGCTGAGCATTTCCAGTCTTTGGTCAGCGACAGCTGGTCCAAAGCGCTTTCGGGCTTTCAAAACCTGGCACCCACACCAGGTGCCGCAGGGCCTCTGCCCACGCCGCCCAAGCTGAACTTCACGCCGGAGAAGCTGCAAGAGGTGCAAGAGCAGTACCTCAAAGAAGCTGCCGAACTCTTGTCGCAAGGCGCGCTGGCGCAGCCCTCAGCGTCCGGTGACAAGCGCTTTTCCAGCCAAGCGTGGGACGCCAATCCGGTGGCGGCCTTCACAGCGGCCCTGTATTTGCTCAACAGCCGCGCACTGCTGGCCATGACGGACGCCGTGGAGTCAGACGCCAAGACCCGCAACCGTTTGCGTTTTGCCGTGGAGCAGGGTCTGGCCGCTGCCGCACCGAGCAACTTCTTGGCGTTCAACGCAGAAGCGCAGAAAAAAGCCATTGAAACCCAAGGCGAGAGCATTGCCAAAGGCATGCAAAACCTGCTGCACGATGTGCGCCAGGGCCATGTCTCCATGACCGACGAGAGCCTGTTCACCGTGGGTGAAAACGTGGCGACCACCGAAGGCGCGGTGGTCTTTGAAAACGAATTTTTCCAGCTCCTGGAATACAAGCCGCTCACCGAGAAAGTGTTCGAAAAGCCCTTCTTGCTGGTGCCGCCCTGCATCAACAAGTTCTACATCCTGGACCTGCAGCCTGAGAACTCGCTCATTCGCTACGCCGTCTCGCAGGGCCACCGCACCTTTGTGGTCAGCTGGCGCAATCCGGATGAATCCATGGCGACCAAAACCTGGGACGATTACATCGAGCAGGCGGTGATCAAAGCCATTGCGGTGACAGGCGAGATCGTGGGCAAGCCAGGTGTGGATGGCGCGATCAACGCACTGGGTTTTTGTGTGGGCGGCACCATGCTGACCACCGCCTTGGCCGTGCTGGCCGCGCGGGGCGAAAAACCGGTGGCCAGTGCCACCTTGTTGACCACCTTGCTCGACTTCACCGACACCGGCATCCTGGATGTGTTCATCGACGAAGCCTTTGTGCAATTTCGCGAAAAAGAAATGGGCCAAGGCGGTCTGATGAAAGGCCAGGACCTGGCATCGACCTTCAGCTTTTTGCGCCCCAACGACTTGGTGTGGAACTATGTGGTCGGCAACTACCTCAAGGGTGAGACGCCTCCCGCGTTTGACCTGCTGTACTGGAACTCCGACGCCACCAACCTGCCCGGGCCCTATTACGCCTGGTACCTGCGCAACACCTACCTTGAAAACAAACTGATCAAGCCGGGTGCTGCCACCGTGTGTGGCGAGTCGATTGACCTCGGGTTGCTGGACCTTCCGGTCTACATCTACGGCTCGCGCGAAGACCACATCGTGCCGATCAACGCCGCCTATGCCTCCACGCAGGTGCTGCCGGGCAAAAAGCGCTTTGTCATGGGCGCATCGGGCCATATTGCGGGGGTGATCAACCCCCCCGCCAAAAACAAGCGCAGCCACTGGATACGCGCCGACGGCAAGCTGCCCAAGACCCATGCCGCTTGGCTGCAAGGGGCGACCGAGCATCCGGGCAGCTGGTGGACGGATTGGGCGCACTGGCTCAAATCGCACGCCGGCAAGCCCGTGGCCGCACCCAAAAAATACGGTCGCGGCAAGTACCAAGCAAAAATGCCCGCACCGGGTAACTACGTACTCGCCAAGGCCTGATTCGCCACCCGGCTCAGGCATGATCACTCGCTAATCCCACCCACGCCTTTATTTCGGAGCACTTTCATGGAAGACATCGTTATCGTCGCAGCCACCCGTACCGCCGTCGGCAAATTTGGCGGCAGCCTGTCCAAAGTGCCTGCGCCCGAATTGGGCGCGGCCGTCATCAAAAACCTGTTGGAGCGCACCGGTCTGGGCGCTGACCAAATCGGCGAAGTCATCATGGGCCAGGTGCTGGCTGCAGGCTCGGGCCAGAACCCCGCGCGCCAGTCCTTGATCAAAAGCGGTGTGGCCAAAGAGACGCCGGCGCTCACCATCAATGCCGTCTGCGGCTCCGGCCTGAAAGCCGTCATGCTGGCCGCGCAGGCTGTGGCCTATGGCGACAGCGAGATCGTGATTGCCGGTGGCCAAGAAAACATGAGCGCCTCACCCCACGTGCTGATGGGCAGTCGCGACGGCCAGCGCATGGGCAACTGGAACATGGTGGACTCCATGATCGTGGACGGCCTGTGGGATGTCTACAACCAGTACCACATGGGCATTACCGCTGAGAACGTGGCCAAGGCCCATGGCATCAGCCGCGACATGCAAGACGCGCTGGCGCTGGCCAGCCAGCACAAAGCGGCCGCTGCACAAGACGCCGGCAAGTTTGTGGACGAAATCGTGCCGTTTTCGATTGCGCAAAAAAAGGGCGACCCCCTCGTCTTTGCGGCCGATGAATTTATCAACCGCAAGTCCAACGCCGAAGCACTGGCCGGTCTGCGACCCGCGTTTGACAAGGCAGGTGGTGTCACCGCAGGCAATGCCTCGGGCATCAACGACGGCGCTGCCGCAGTGATGGTCATGACGGCCAAGAAAGCCGCTGCGCTGGGCCTGACGCCATTGGGCCGCATTGCCAGCTTTGCCACCAGTGGCCTGGACCCCGCCATGATGGGCATGGGCCCGGTGCCTGCCTCGCAAAAAGCCCTGGCCCGCGCGGGCTGGAACGCGCAAGACCTGGACCTGCTGGAAATCAACGAAGCCTTTGCTGCCCAGGCCTGCGCGGTCAACCAGCAAATGGGTTGGGACACCTCCAAGGTCAACGTCAACGGTGGCGCGATTGCGATTGGTCACCCGATTGGTGCATCCGGTTGCCGCATTTTGGTGACCCTGCTGCATGAAATGAAGCGTCGCAATGCCAAGAAAGGCATTGCCAGCCTGTGCATTGGCGGCGGCATGGGTGTTGCATTGACGATTGAGCGTTAAACCCAGCCCTCACTTATTTATAACCAAGAAGGAGACAAGAAATGAGCCAAAAAGTAGCGTATGTCACAGGCGGCATGGGCGGCATCGGAACCGCCATTTGCCAGCGTTTGCACAAAGAAGGATTCAAAGTGGTGGCCGGTTGCGGCCCTACGCGTGACCACGCCAAGTGGATCGCCGAACAAGCCGCCTTGGGCTACACCTTTTATGCATCGGTCGGCAACGTGGGCGACTGGGATTCCACGGTGGAAGCCTTCACCAAAACCAAGGCTGAGCACGGCACGATTGACGTGTTGGTCAACAACGCCGGTATCACCCGCGACCGCATGTTCCTGAAAATG
The DNA here is from genome assembly GCA_947371775.1 of Comamonadaceae bacterium. Classification (GTDB taxonomy): domain Bacteria; phylum Pseudomonadota; class Gammaproteobacteria; order Burkholderiales; family Burkholderiaceae_C; genus Allorhodoferax. The sequence continues at coordinate 140 of CANBQX010000082.1, read as the reverse complement.
AGCCGCGAAGACTGGGACATGGTGATCGAGACCAATCTGAACTCCATGTTCAACGTGACCAAGCAAGTGGTCGCGGACATGGTGGAAAAAGGCTGGGGCCGCATCATCAACATCTCGTCGGTCAACGGCGAAAAAGGCCA
>CANBQX010000081.1 GCA_947371775.1 Comamonadaceae bacterium | reverse complement strand
GGCGCGGAGGTGGCAAAGGTCTCGGTGCTCACACACAGCTGCTTGCGCTCCATGGCCAGGCTCCATTGCGCCACGGGGCCGAGTTTGGGAGATAGGCCCAGAAACACATACAAATGGTCGAGCGGCAATGTGCTGTCCACGCCATCTTTGTCGGTAACCACCAGGCCGTGCAGACGGTGCTGGCTACGCAGGCCGGTAATTTGGCCTTCGACAAAGCGCAGCTTGCCCGAGGCCCGCAGAGCGGCAACCTGCGCGGTCGTGGCGGGCTCAGCCTGAAACACATCGCGCCGGTGCAGCAGGGTCACGCTCTTGGCGGCGGTGTTGCACAGGGCAATGGCCGCTTCGAGCGCACTGTCTTCACCACCTAGCACCACAATGTCCTGGCCTTGCACCTTGTCGCTCGCCTGAAAGCGGTAGTGCACCTGGCTGGGATCAAAGGCCTCCATGCCCTCCACATGCAGCTTGCGGTGTTGGAAGGCGCCTACGCCAGCGGCAATAAACACGGTCTTGGCCTCAAAGCGCATGCCAGTCGATGTTTGGACGGCATAGCGGCCATCGCCTTGTTGGGCCAAGCTGTCGACCGTTTGGTCGAAATGAAACGTGGGTTTGAAAGGCGCGGCTTGCTCGAGCAAGCGCTCGGTCAGCTCCCGTCCGGTGCAGCGTTTGACGGCTGGAATATCGTAAATCGGCTTATCGGCATACAACGCCATGCACTGGCCGCCGGCAAAAGGCAGGGCGTCCACCACGTGGGCCTGGACGCCTAACAGGCCGAGTTCGAATACCTGGAACAGCCCCACGGGGCCGGCGCCGATGATGAGCGCGTCGGTCTGGATGGGGGCTTGGGACCGGTCCAAGGCGGGCAACCGCTTTAGCGGATCAGCTCAGACAGCTTGTCTGTCTTGTCTTTCCACTCTTCTGCCTCGGGCAGGGGCGATTTGCGTTTGGTGATGCTTTTCCAGGTGGGCAACTTGGCCAGCTCGGCGTTGAGTTGGGTCATGTGCTGCTGGTCATGCGGCACGTCTTCTTCGGCGTAGATCGCGTTGACTGGGCATTCGGGAATGCACACGGCGCAGTCGATGCACTCGTCGGGGTCAATCGTCAGAAAGTTGGGGCCTTCGCGAAAGCAGTCCACGGGACACACGTCCACGCAGTCGGTGTATTTGCACTTGATGCAGGCTTCGGTAACGATATGTGTCATGGGTGTCGGTGCGTTAAGACGGAACGGTTTCGCCAGCGCGAAACCGCGTATTTTATTCGATCAACAAAGCCCCGGCGGTGGCATGGCTGGCCGTGTCCACCAGGATCAAAGCGCCCAGCACGCGCGACTGCGCAAAGCCCATCGCAGCAATAGGTGCCTGCAGGGCCAGCGTGATGTGGCCGATGGCATTGGGCTCGAGCTCGGTGGTCGGGCTTTGGGCCAGGGTGTTGACGTCGATGCGGTAGTCAATGCGCTGCACCTTGGCCTTGACCCAGCGGTGGCCGTGCAGCGCCCAGTAGGTGCGGCCGGTCACCAGCGGCGTGTCGTCCATCCAGGCCACGATGCCGCTCACGGTTTGGCGGCCTTGTAGTTCGGCGGTATCTGCCAGCAGCCAATCGCCGCGCGACACATCGACCTCGCGGTCCAGCACCAGGCCTGCGCCATGGTTGGCATGCACTGCCTGGGGCTGGCGCACATGGTTGAGCACCTGGGCGATGGTGGCAGTTTTGCCGCTGGGGAACACGGTGACGTTTTGGCCCACCTGGGCATGGCCGTTGGCCACGCGCCCCCAAAACACACGGCGGCCCTGGCTGGTGTCGCTGGAGCTGGAGAATTTTTCCACCCACTGCACCGGAAAGGCCAGGGGCAGAGCGCCGTCAGCCGGCGTCACCGGCAGTTGTTCCAGCAGCTGCAACAGGCTCTGGCCCAGGTAGCCACACCAGCCCGGTGTGGCGCTGACCACGTTGTTGCCTTGCAGGGCAGAAATCGGAATGGTGGCGGTCACTTCAATACCCGCTTCCGCGGCAAACGCCAGCAGCGCTTGGCGGATGCGCTCAAAGGCTTCGGTGGCCCGGCCGGGCTCGGCGGGGTCTTCCAGAGCATCCAGCTTGTTAACGGCGAACACGATGCTGGGCACGCGCAAAAGCTTGAGCAAGAGCGCATGGCGGCGGGTTTGCGGCAGCAGCGTGACCTGTGGCACGTCTTTCCACTTGAGCTTGGTCGCGTCGACCAGCACCACAGCGGCGTCGGCGCTGCTGGCGGCAGTCACCATATTGCGGGTGTACTGCTCATGGCCGGGCGTGTCGCCGATGATGAATTTGCGCGCTGGGGTGGCAAAGTAGCGGTAGGCCACGTCAATCGTGATGCCTTGCTCGCGCTCAGCGGACAGGCCGTCGGTGAACAGCGCCAGGTCGGCCGCGCCGCTCTTGGACACATTGGCCATTTGGTCTTGCAGCACTGAGCGGCTGTCCACCAGCAGGCGGCCGATCAAGGTGCTTTTGCCATCGTCAACCGAGCCGCAGGTGATGAATTTGAGTGCGGCGTGGCGGTCCAGGTCGGTGGACTCGGGGGCGCTGTGGGGGGAGGCGAGGATCGTCATCAGAAGTAGCCGTCTTTCTTGCGTTTTTCCATGGAGGCTTCGGAGGTTTTGTCGTCCATGCGGGTCGCGCCTCGTTCGCTCACGTCCGAGTCCAGCGTCTCTAACACCACGTCGGCGGCGTTGGCCGCCAGACTGGCCACCGGGCAGGTGCAGGTGATATCGCCCACGGTGCGAAATCGCACATCGCGCAGTTGCACGGTCTCGTCGGGCAGCGCAGGGGTCAAGGGAGTGACCGGCACCAGCAGGCCTTTGCGTTCCACCACAGCGCGTTGGTGCGTGTAGTAGAGCGAGGGCAACGCAATGTTTTCGCGGTCAATGTATTGCCACACATCGAGCTCGGTCCAGTTGGAGATGGGGAACACCCGGAAGTGCTCTCCCGGCTGCAAGCGGGTGTTGAACAGAGTCCACAACTCAGGGCGCTGGGCCTTGGGTTGCCACTGGCCAAAGCTGTCGCGGTGGCTGAAGATGCGTTCTTTGGCGCGGGCTTTTTCTTCGTCGCGGCGGGCGCCGCCGATCAGGGCGTCAAAGCGGAATTCTTCAATCGCTTCCAACAGGGTCACGGACTGGTGCACATTGCGGCTTTCACCGGGGTGCGACAGGCGCACGGTGCCACGCGCCATGGAGTCTTCCACGCTGCGCACAATGAGTTCCGCGCCCAGTTCTTTGGCGCGCAGGTCGCGAAAGTCGGTGACCTCGGTGAAATTGTGCCCGGTGTCGATCATCAGAAGTGGAAACGGAAAGCGGCCCGCACCAAAGGCTTTTTCGGCGCAGCGCAGCATCACCAGCGAGTCTTTGCCACCCGAAAAAAGCAGCGTGGGGCGCTCAAAAGTGGCTGCGACTTCGCGCAGGATGAAAACGGTTTCTTCTTCCAGCGCATCGAGGTGCTGGTTGCTGATGCGGGACAGCAAGTCGGGGGCAGTAGCGGCGTTCATATCAGGTTCGATTCCATAAAAAGGGGGCGAGGCTCAGGCCTTGACGTGCAGGCCGCACTCTTTGGCGGATTCGTTTTCCCACCACCAGCGTCCGGCGCGGAAGTCTTCGCCCATCGAAATCGCGCGGGTGCAGGGTGCGCAACCCACGCTGGGGAAAAACTCGTCATGCAGGGGGTTGTAGTCCACCTGGTTCTGGCCGATGTAGTGCCACACGTCGCCCCAGGTCCAGTCGGCCAAGGGGTTGAACTTGGCAATCTCGGGTGCGCTGGTGTCGAGCAAGGGCACGTCGGCACGGGCATTGGATTGCTCGCGGCGCAGACCGGTAATCCAAGCCCGCTGGCCTTGCAGAGCACGCGAGAGCGGCTCCATCTTGCGAATGTCGCAGCAGGCCTTGCGCAGGGCCATGCTCTTGTAGATCGCGTCCTGGCCTTCGTTTTTCACAAACTGAATCACCGCCGCATGCTGCGGGCGGAAAACCCGCACCGGGGCATGCGAGTGCGCCTCGGTGCGCTCCAGGAGCGCCAGTGTTTCGTTGTGCAAGGCGCCGGTTTCCAGCACGAAGATCGAGATGTCGAGTTGCAGTGCGTTGATCAGGTGGCTGATGACCACGTCTTCTGCGCCCAGGCTGGATGCCTGCGTGCAAGGGCTGTAATCGGCGGCGGCCTGTTGCAGCAACGCGCGGGTGCGTGCCAGCTTATTTTCAAAGTCCGCACTCGCTTGGGCGTTGCGGGCAATGGCGCTGCTCGCGCCGGAAGAAATATTCGATGTCAGCATGGGAAGCTCTTGTTGGGAGGGACGGGCCCCTCGGTGCAATGGGTTCAGCGTTCAGGCGGCCTGGTTAAACCGGGGCGTGCCCAGCGCGTCACCCTGGTAAAAGCCGGTGAAGTGGTTCAGCAGCTTTTGTCCGTGCACTGCGTCCTGGTCCGGTCGCAGGATGGCGCTGCTGAAGCCGCTGCGCTGCATCTGCAGCAGCTGGTCAATCAGCACATCGCCATGGGCGCGGATGTCGCCGCTAAAGCCCCGGCGGCGCAGCACATAGGCTTGACTGAAAGCCCGCCCGTCGGTGAACTTCGGAAAATCGAGTGAGACGAGTGTCACGCCGTCCAGCGCAACGGTTTGGGCGTCCACATCGTTGGCCAGCACCAGGGTGTGGGCGTTGGCGGAATCGGCCGCAGGCAGGTCGTGGGCGTGAATCAGGGTAAGAGACATGGAATGCGTTGGCTGGTGGATGGAGGGCGCTCAGGCCGCGTGTTTGGCAGTGGCGTAACGCGCGCTGTTGGCTGCGGTTTTGAAGGCATCAAAGCCCACACGCTGCAAGGTGTCGATGAAGTTTTCACCGGCATCGCGCTCGTCTTTGTAGACGTCGAGCACCGCTTCAATCACGTCCACCACCTCGGCGGCTGCAAACGAGGGGCCAACGACTTTGCCGGGCCGTGCCGGGCCGCTCAAAGCCGAGCCGTCGGAGCCGCCCAGGGTGACCTGGTACCACTCCTGGCCATCCTTGTCGACGCCCAAAATGCCGATGTGGCCGCTGTGGTGGTGGCCGCAGGAGTTGATGCAGCCGCTGATGTGCAGGTCAATCTCGCCCAGATCAAACAACTCGTCCAGGTCCTGGTAACGCTCGGTGATGGCGGCTGCCAGGGGCAGGGAGCGCGCATTGGCCAGCGCGCAGTAGTCGCCGCCGGGGCAGGCAATCATGTCGCTGAGCAAATGGACGTTGGCGCGCGCCAGGCCCACGGCTTTGGCAGCGTGCCATAGCTCAATCAGCTGGTCCACGCGCACCCAGGGCAAGACCAGGTTCTGGTCGTGGTTGACGCGTGCTTCACCCGCCGAGAAACGCTCGGCCAAATCGGCGCTGGTGCGCAACTGGTCGGCGGTTGCATCGCCCGGAGCTTGGCCCAGGCGCTTGAAAGACAGGGTCACGGCGCGCAGGCCAGGATTTTTGTGGGCGGCCACGTTTTGCGCGAGCCAGCGGCCGAATTCGGGGGTGGACTCTGCAAGTGCGCTCAGAGCGTGTTCGGCCACACTTTGGGCCGCTGCTGAAACTGTTTCCACGCTGGGCGCGACAAAGCAGGCGCTCACACGGTCCAGCTCCGACTGCGGAATGGTGTGCTTGGCACCGTCGGCCAGAATGCGCTGGTATTCCGCTTCGACCTCGTCAAAGTAACGCTGGCCTTCGGCCTTGACCAGGATCTTGATGCGTGCCTTGTAAATGTTGTCCCGACGGCCCCAGCCGTTGTAGACACGCACCACGGCCTCCAGGTAGTTGATGATTTGGTTCCAGGGCAAAAACTCTTTGGCCTGCGATGCAATCACCGGTGTGCGGCCCATGCCGCCACCCACCAGCACCTGAAAGCCCACGTCGCCTGCGGCATTGCGCAACACGCGCAGGCCCACGTCGTGCCAGGCAATCGCGGCGCGGTCTTCCACCGAGCCGGTGATGGCGATCTTGAACTTGCGCGGCAGGTAAGCGAACTCGGGGTGCAAAGTGCTCCATTGGCGCAGCACTTCGGCGTAGGGGCGGGGGTCCACCGCTTCGTCGGTGGCGATGCCCGCACGTTCGTCGCTGGTGATATTGCGAATGCAGTTGCCGCTGGTTTGAATGCCGTGCAGGTTGACACTGGCCAGCAGTTCCATCACGTCGGCGCTTTTGTCCAGCGGAATCCAGTTGAACTGCACGTTGTGCCGCGTCGTGAAATGGCCGTAATTGGTGGTGAGCTTGGGCGCGGGTCCGTTGCCGATCTGGTCTTGGGTGTGCTGTGCGCGCGCCAGCAGCTCGGGCGATGGCGTGTCAAAGTCTTGCGCGATTTGCGCCAGCACCCGCAACTGCGCGCTGTTGAGTTCGCCATAGGGCACTGCCACCCGCAACATGGGGGCGTAGCGTTGCACGTACCAGCCGTTTTGCAGTCGAAGGGGGCGGAACTCGTCGTCGCTCAGCGTGCCGGCTTGGTTGCGGGTGAGCTGGTCACGGTATTGCGCGGCGCGCGCGTGGACAAACTGGCGGTCGAATTCGGTGTATTGGTACATGCGAAGTGGTAGGGAGTAGGGGGTGCAACAGGCGCAACCCAGGGCGCGCACGTCTGCACGCCGGCAAAAGACAGGTGAATGTACGCGCCCCGCCTTATATTCAAAACTACATTTTTGCTATTTCTTTATGTGCAAACCGGGTGGTTGGAGTCCGCTGTTCACGCATCTTGCGAGCGCAATTCCCGCATGCGCTCATCAAAGTAGCTGCCCACGGTGTAGCGCTCGGACAGCACCACCTCGCGGAGGGGGTGCAAAAACAAGGGCAGCGAAATACGGCTCTTGGCGCGGTCGGCACCCTCTGGGTTGAGCACGCGGTGCACGGTCGAAGGGTAGTAGGCGCCGGATGCCTCTTGCAGCATGTCACCAATATTGACGATCAACAGGCCAAAGTCGCAGGGCACGTCGATCCAGCTGCCGTCCTTGGCCAAAATTTGCAGGCCCGGTTCGGTGGCGGCAGGCAGCAGGGTGAGCAGGTTGATGTCGGTATGGGCCGCGGCGCGCACCGCCTGCGGCGCCTCATCCCCCGCCAGGGGCGGGTAATGCAGCACCCGCAGCAAGGTGTGGTCGCTGTGTTCCAGCATCTGCGGCAGCGGCATCGAGAACCGCGAAAGCACCTCCGCAGGCGTGTGGGTCTGCACCCAGCCCAGAAGCGTTGTGGCCAGGGCGCTGGCCTGGGCGTAGTAGTCATGCGCCTGCCCGGATACTTCGCCGGGAAATCGGCCCCAGGGGAAGATGTGAAAAAACTCCTTCAGGTCGCGTTGCTTTTCGCCCTTGGCCGTCTCAGACACCGCCGTTGAGAAATAGCCGTCGCCAGTGGCCGGGTCAAAGGCATAGGCGTGTTTGGCAGGTGTGTCAAAAAACGCCCGCCACTCGGCATAAATGCCTTCCACCAGGCTTTGCGGCAAGGGGTGCTTGCGCAGCACCGCAAAGCCGGTCTGGTGCAGGCTGCGGCAAAAAGCCTCGGGCGCGTCAGGGGCGGCAAAGTCCAACACGGGCAAGTGCATGCTCAGTGCTCCAGCCATCGGGACATCAGCGTGGATTCAATCAGGTCTTTGCAGGCCTGCGCTTGCACTTCCATGCAGACCCGCGTGTCCCGCAATTCGCTGCCCCAGCCTTCTTGGGGATAGGCAATGTCTTTGCGCCGCAGCATGGTTTGGCCTTGCGCCAGTCCGTCCACCGCAACCCGCACGCGACCGCTCTGGGTGGTGAACAGCTCGGGATTGGTCAGCGCCACAAAGGCCAACACATCGTGGCCAAAGCAGCCGTGGATTTCTGCCACATGCGGATACAAGCCGCTGTAAAAGTTGGCATAAAAGGCCACTGCGTGGTGCAGGGTGTCAGTGGCCACATGTTGGTGGTGCTGGGCAATTTTTTCGAACAAGCGCACGGGCAAGATCACCTGGTGCGTCACGTCCAGGCCCACCATGGTCAGGTCAAAACCGGCGCAAAACACCGCGTCTGCGGCGTGCGGGTCGTTCCAGATATTGGCCTCGGCCACGGGCGACACATTTCCCGGCTCCAGCACCGCGCCGCCCATGATCACCACTTTGCGCAGCAGGCTTGGCAGCGCGGGCTCGATCAGCAGCGCCTGCGCCAAGTTGCCCAGAGGGCCAACGGCCACGACGGTGATTTCTCCTGGATGTTGGCGCGCCATGTCCACGATGAATTGGGCGGAGCTGCGCGGATCTGCCTGGTTGCGGGTGGCCACGCGCTCGTTCAAATTACCCAGGCCGTCGGCACCGTGAATGTGCTCTGGCGGCGCCTCGCCCCGTTTGACCAGCGGGGCTGCCGCCCCCTGGGTGACTGGAAT
>CANBQX010000080.1 GCA_947371775.1 Comamonadaceae bacterium | reverse complement strand
TTAGTTACGGCCATCATTAAACCGTTCAAGCTCGACGAGGTGCGTGAAGCCCTCTCCAGCATTGGCGTCCAGGGCATTACGGTGACCGAAGTCAAAGGCTTCGGACGCCAAAAAGGCCACACCGAGTTGTACCGCGGCGCCGAGTACGTCGTCGACTTCTTGCCCAAAGTCAAGATTGAGGCAGCGATTGATTCGGCCCTGTTGGACCGCGTCATTGAAGCCATTGAGGGCGCGGCCCGCACCGGCAAGATCGGTGACGGCAAGGTTTTCGTGTACGACCTCGAGCAGGTGGTGCGTATCCGCACGGGTGAAACCGGCAAAGAAGCGCTGTAACGCTCGGCACAGAAAGGAATCCATGATGAAAAAACTACTCGTATCTCTCGCGCTGGGCTTGGGGCTGCTGACGGCAGGCTCATTTGCCTTGGCACAAACAGCCGCTCCAGCGGCAACTGCCGCTTCTGAAACCAAGGCCGCTGCACCTGCCGACGCCGCAGCCCCCGCTGCAGCAGCCGCTGCCGCACCGGCCGCTGACGCATCCGCGCCCGTGGCAGTGCCTAACAAGGGCGACACCGCTTGGATGATGGTCTCCACCCTGTTGGTGATCTTGATGACGGTTCCTGGCTTGGCACTGTTCTACGGCGGCTTGGTACGCAGCAAAAACATGCTGTCGGTGCTCATGCAGGTCATGGTCACCTTCTCGCTGATCGTGGTGCTGTGGTTCATTTACGGCTACAGCTTGGCGTTCACCGAGGGCGGCGCGTTCTTTGGCGGCTGGGACCGTTTGTTCATGAAGGGCATTTGGGACAACGCGGCTGGCACGTTTGCAAACGCTGCGACCTTCAGCAAGGGCGTTGTGATTCCTGAGATCGTGTTCGCCGCATTCCAAGCGACTTTCGCAGGCATCACCGGCGCGCTGATCGTGGGTGCTTTTGCCGAGCGCATGAAGTTCTCTGCCGTGCTGGCGTTCATGGTGCTGTGGTTCACTTTCAGCTACGCCCCGATCGCTCACATGGTCTGGTTCTGGATGGGTCCTGACGCCTACACCGGCAAAGAAGTGGTGGACGCCATGAACGGCAAGGCCGGTTACCTGTGGCAAATGGGCGCGCTGGACTTCGCTGGCGGCACCGTGGTGCATATCAACGCCGCTGTGGCGGGCCTGGTGGGCGCCTTCATGGTGGGCAAGCGCATCGGTTACGGCAAAGAAGCCATGGCGCCTCACAGCCTGACCCTGACCATGGTTGGCGCTTCGCTGCTGTGGGTGGGCTGGTTCGGTTTCAACGCCGGCTCCGCCCTGGAAGCCAACGGTTTCGCGGCCCTGGCCTTCATCAACACCTTTGGTGCAACCGCTGCCGCTGTGCTGGCCTGGTGCGTGGGTGAGACATTGATGCGCGGTAAAGCGTCCATGCTGGGTGCAGCATCCGGCGCGGTGGCTGGCCTGGTGGCCATCACCCCTGCTGCTGGCAACGTCGGCATCGGTGGCGCGCTGGTGATCGGTTTCCTGTCGGGCTTTGCCGGTCTGTGGGGCGTGAACGGGCTGAAGAAACTGCTGGGCGCAGACGACACCCTGGACGTGTTCGGCGTGCACGGCGTCTGCGGTATCTTGGGTGCGATCCTGACCGGCGTGTTCAACTCGCCTTCCTTGGGCGGACCGGGCTACGTGGCTGATTGGGTGACTGCAACCGGCGTGACCGCTGGTGACTTCTCGATCGCTGCACAAGTCTGGGTCCAAACCAAAGCCGTGCTGACTACCGTGATCTGGTCCGGCGTGGTCTCTATCGTGTCCTTCAAGTTGGTCGATATGGTGATCGGTCTGCGCGTGACGGAAGAAGAAGAGCGCGAAGGCCTGGACATTAGCTCCCACGGCGAAACCGCTTACAACCGCTAATCCGGTTCACGCATCCAGGGGCACACCGCCCCTGCGAACCGCCCGGCAAGACCCCTGGTTTTGCCGGGCGGTTTTTTTTGTGTCCGCAGCGTGCGCGGCACAATGCCGGTGCACCGACCCTGTCCTGTTCCACCCTCGCCCTTGACCATGATCCAAAGCCCTGTTTGGCAGACCCTGCATTCCACCCCCTATGAATTGGGCGAATCGCCGTTTTGGCATCCGCACGAGCAGCGTTTGTACTGGGTGGACATTCCCGGCAAAAAAATTCTGCGCTGCGCGGCCGACGGCACGGCATTGCAGGCCTGGGACATGCCCTCCGAGCCGGGCTGCATTGCGCCCGCGCAAACTGGCGGACTGGTGATCGCACTGCGCCATGGCGTGTTTCGGGCGCGGCATTGGGGTGCAGCCTTGGAAGAGGTGGCAGTTTTGCCCTACGACATTGCCAGTGTGCGGGCCAACGACGGCAAATGCGATGCACTGGGCCGCTTTTGGGTGGGCACGATTGACGAGCCCAAGACCTCCCGCGCGGCGTCGCTGTGGAGCATCGACGCGCGTTCAGAGGGCGCTGCGGTCGTGCAAGAACATGCCAAGGGTGCGCTTACAGCCAACGGTCTGGCGTGGGCACCGGACAACGCCACTCTCTACTGGGCGGATACGCCCCGGCACATCGTGCACTGCTGGGACTACTCGCTACCAAACAATCAACTCAGCGCACACCGCACTTTTTTGCAATTCGAGCCCAAACCAGCGGGGTGGACCTTTGAAGACGCCATCTACCAAGGCCGCCCCGACGGTGCGGCGGTGGACGCGCAAGGCGCTTATTGGGTGTCCATGTTCGAAGGGGCCCGAATCTGCCGCTTTGCGCCCGACGGAACCCTGCTGGCGCAATACGCCACACCCGCGCAGTGCCCCACCATGCCCTGCTTTGGCGGGCCGGACCTGCAAACCCTGTTTGTGACCACGGCACGCCACGGGCGCAGCGCCGCGGAGTTGGCGCAGTACCCGGAGTCGGGCTGCGTGTTTGCCATCCGGGTGGACGTGCCCGGCTTACCGGTCAACTTCTACAGCGGGGCCTGAGGCTTCGCGACCATCTTGTGCCAGGCGGCTTCCAGCGCCTCGGGCGTGTCGACGTCGAACACACAGCCGGCATCGTCCACCGGCAGCAGATGCGCGCCAAAGCGCTGCACTACGGCGCGGGCACCGCTGTCACCCGACAGCACCAGCAAATCATCCCGGCAGACTGCGGCAAACCCGACGGGATGGCCGCGCTCGTCTTGCCAGGTGGGCACTACTACCTTATGGACACTCAATTGCTGAGCTACCTGCAATAGCGTTCGGGCCTGCACCAAAGGCAGGTCGGCGGGCAGGACTAGCCAGCCTTGGGCCTGTGCCGTGGCGGCAACGCCACAGGCAATGCTGTCTCCCATGCCGGGCAGGTTCAGGTGCGCCGTATGGCTGCGCTCGACTACGTGCCAAGGCAAACCACTGCGATGCACACTGTCCAGCACCCAGTCGCGCACGCGCCGCCCCCCTAAATCCGCCTCCAGTTTGTCCACGCCCCCGCTGGCGGCTCGAAAACGCTCGCTGCGACCGGCGGCCAAAATCAGGACGGTGGGTAGGAACGGCAAGGTCATGGATCGAAAATACAGGTCTTAAAGTGGTCATTGTGCTGGCATGCGCCGCCAATGGCGCTGATAAGGTCCAAGTTTTCAACCAGAAGGCATTCAAAAAATTCACGGATTGCCCTGGTGGGGGCAATTACCATCAAGCCATGCAAAACAACGCCCCGGCACTGGCCGATATCACCGACCAGATTCAGCAAGCCCGTGCCTCGTCCAGACTACTGCGTATCCGCGGCGGTGGCAGCAAAGATTTTTTTGGCAATGCGCTGCAAGGCGATGCCATGGACACCCGCGCCCTGCAGGGCATCGTGAGCTACGAGCCCAGCGAGCTGGTCGTCACAGTGCACGCGGGCACACCGCTGGCCGACTTAGAAGCCGCACTGCGCGAAAAGAAGCAGTGCCTGCCTTTTGAACCACCGCACTTTGGACAGAGCCCCGCAACGGTCGGCGGCATGGTGGCCGCAGGCTTGAGCGGCCCATCCAGGGCCAGCGTGGGCGCGACACGGGACTATGTGCTGGGAGCACGCTTCATCAACGGCCGGGGCGAACACCTGACGTTTGGCGGCCAGGTCATGAAAAACGTGGCGGGCTACGACGTCAGCCGGCTGCTGACCGGCAGCTGGGGCACGCTGGGCGTGATCACCGAGGTGTCGCTCAAGGTGCTGTCCTTCGCGCCCTGCGAGGCGACCTTGATGTGCACCCTCGCCCAGGCCCCCGCCTTAGATCTGCTGCAGCGTTGGGGCGGCCAGCCCCTGCCCCTGAACGCGAGCTGCTGGGTACACGACGCCACGGACGGTGCGGGCAGCGGCGACACATTGTTTGTGCGTCTGCGTGGCGCCGTTGCGGCAGTGCAGGCGGCCCTGCCGCGCATGTGCGCCGATGTGGCTGCAATCGGCGGCAAGGCAGACGTGATGGACAACGCGCAGGCCGGCCCCGACTGGGCGGCTGCGCGCGACCAGCATTTGCCGTTTTTCACAACACCGCCGGATGCTGATTCTTGCCTGTGGCGCTTGTCAGTGGCGCAGACCACGCCGGCGCTTGATCTGCCCTACGCAACCTTCATGGAGTGGCATGGCGGCCAGCGTTGGCTGTGGGCGCCCGCCACGGCGGCTTCGCAACTGCATGCGCTGGCGCAGCGAAGCGGGGGCCACGCCACGCTGTTTCGCCGACCCGCCGGTGCGCTGGCCGATGCGCCCGCGGGTGGACAGGTGTTTACCCCCTTGGACGCTGCACAGGAGCGCATTCAAACCGCTTTGCAACATCAGTTTGACCCCGACGGCGTGTTCAACACACGCCGCATCCAAGCCGGGGCCTAGGCCATCCGTTTCGCCATGCAAACCACGCTTTCTCCTGAATACCAACAATCGGCCGATGGCCAGGCCGCCGAGGCCATCGTGCGCAATTGCGTGCACTGCGGCTTTTGCACCGCCACCTGCCCCACCTACCAATTGCTGGGCGACGAGCTGGACGGACCCCGGGGGCGCATTTACCTGATCAAACAAGTGCTCGAGGGCACCGAACCCACGCGCGCCACGCAGCAACACCTGGACCGCTGCCTCACCTGCCGCAATTGCGAGTCCACCTGCCCCAGCGGCGTGGAATACGGGCATTTGATCGACTTGGGGCGCAAACTGGTGGACGCAAAAGTACCACGCCCTTTGCCCGAGCGTGCAGTGCGCTGGGCCCTGAAAGAGGGCCTGCCATCACCCTTGTTTGGCGCGGCCATGAAGCTGGGGCAGGCGGTACGAGGCGTGCTGCCCGAAGCGATACGCGCCAAGGTGCCCGCAGCACAAGACGCCGGACAAATGCCCGTGGCAGTACGCGATCGCAAAGTGTTGATGCTGGCTGGTTGTGTGCAACCCTCGATGTCGCCCAATATCAACACCGCGACGGCGCGGGTGCTGGACGCTGCAGGTCTGCAAACCGTGGTGGCGCCCAAAGCCGGTTGCTGCGGCGCCGTCAAGTTCCACTTGAATGACCAGGACGGCGCCAAAGTGTCCATTCGCGCCAACATCGACGCCTGGTGGCCCCACATTGCGCCCGAGCAAGGCGCCGGTGTGGAAGCGATTGTGATGAATGCGTCGGGCTGCGGCGTGATGGTCAAAGACTACAGCCACGTGCTGCGCGACGATCCACTCTATGCCGACAAAGCCAAGCGCGTCAGTGAACTCACCAAAGATTTGAGTGAGCTTCTGCCTGATCTGGTTGCAGCGCTCCAGCCCCGCATCAGCCGCGCCGCTGCGCAGGCGGCTGGCCTGCAGGTGTTTCACCCGCCCTGCACATTGCAGCACGGACAGCAGTTGCGTGGCGGGGTCGAAAGCCAGATGGCGGCGTTGGGCTTTGCCGTGAAAGTGGCCAGCAATGAATCGCATTTGTGCTGCGGCTCGGCAGGCACCTATTCGGTGTTGAACCCCAAGATTGCCTATGAGCTGCGTGACCGCAAGCTCAGCAATTTGCAGGCCATGAAGCCACAGGGCATTTGCAGCGCCAACATCGGCTGCATCACCCACTTGCAAAGCGGCACGGACACGCCGGTTCGGCATTGGGTGGAAGTGTTGGATGTGGCGCTGAGCACCGACTGAGTCAACGTGCACCACGCGGTGCACTCGCATGACCGGGGCTCAGGCCGTGGGCAACACCGCCTCAATATCGCGGGCTAAATCGGCAGGCTTGTCGGTGGGTGCATAGCGCTTACGCACCACCCCGTCGGGACCGACCAAAAATTTGGTGAAATTCCATTTGATGCTTTGGGTGCCCAAAATTCCAGGCGCCTCTTTGGTCAGCCATTGGTACAGCGGGTGGGCACCGGCGCCATTGACATCGACCTTGGACATCATGGTGAAGCTCACGCCGTAGTTTTTCTGGCAGAAGTTGGCAATCTCGTCGTTGCTGCCCTTGTCCTGCGAGCCGAACTGGTTGCAGGGAAAGCCCAGCACCACCAGACCCTTGCTGCCAAACTGCTGATGCAAGGCCTCCAAACCCGCAAATTGCGGTGTGAAGCCGCAGGCACTGGCCGTGTTGACCACCAGCAACGCTTTGCCCTCGAATTCTTTGAGCGCCAAGGGGTGGCCGTCAATCGCGAGGGCATCGAAGTCATAGGCAGTGGTCATGGGGGATCTCCTGGGTGGGTGATGTCAACGAGGCGTAAAACTAACCGTGCATATTGTCGTTGCGCGCGATGTCGAGAAGGTGATCCACCTCGGCGCCATGCTCGCGGCAGTTGCGGGCATGCCAGCGCTTGATCAGCCACATGCAAGCCGCAACCAGCACGCCAAACGCACTGATCGCAACAAAGGCGGAAACGCCCATGCCGGTGGACAGGCTGTACAGCCCCCCCAGCACCAATATGCAGGTTTGCTCGTTGAAGTTTTGCACCGCAACCGACCGCCCGGCCCCCATCAGGTTGTGCCCACGGTGCTGCAACAAGGCATTCATGGGGACCACCAAAAAGCCGCCCAGACCACCCAACAACACCAAAAAGGGCGCAGCCACCCAGACATTGGAAATCACGTTGAGCAAGATCACCAGAACGCCCATGGCAATACCCAAAGGAATCACACGGGTGGCCATATCGAGCCGCATGCGCAACGAGGCCACCACCGCGCCCATGGCAGTACCCAAGGCCACCACGCCCACCAAGGACGAGGCCTGCGTCACCGAATACCCCAGCGCCAAGGCAGCCCAAGCCAGCACGATGTAGCGCAAATTGCCGCTTACCCCCCAAAACAAGGTCGTGGTGGCCAGCGAGATTTGGCCCAAGCGATCTCTCCATAAGCGCATATTGCAGGACCAGAAATCGGGGAGCAAGCTGACCAGCCGCGCGGGCAGCGGACGCATTTCCACGCCAGTCAAAGGGATGCGCGCGTTAAACCATGCTGCGGCCAAGTAAACAAAAATCAACGCGCAAATCGCAGCTTCCGGCGGGGTATCGATGCCGGTATCAATCAATGGCACATCAAAAGACAACAAAAAGGGCGCGACATGCGAACCCACCAACTGGCCGCCCAGCAGCACGCCCAAAATGATGGAGGCTATCGTCAGCCCCTCAATCCAACCATTGGCCTTGACCAATTGCGAGGCCGGCAAGAGCTCTGTCAAGATGCCGTATTTGGCCGGTGAATAGGCGGCCGCACCCAGCCCCACAACCGCATAAGCCATCAAGGGGTGGCTGCCAAACAGCATGAGCAAGCAACCCACAATCTTGATGCCATTGCTCATCAGCATCACTTTGCCCTTGGGAAACGCATCGGCATAGGCCCCCACGAAGGGCGCCAGAACCACATAAAACAGGGCAAACATGGGCACCAGCGCCGCCTGCTGCCACTCGGGGGCCTGGGCGCTGCGCAGCAATTGCACGGCCGCTACAAACAGGGCGTTGTCGGCCAGCGAGCTGAAAAACTGCGCCGCCATGATGGTAAAAAAACCGCGTTTCATGAATACAGGAGAGTGTCGCTAAGGGGTAGGAGCGGTTCTGGGCGCAATGGGGTGTGCAAAGTCCGTGGGTTATAGCACGCAGACAGAAGCCGGACGGCGCAAAGGCATCGGGGCGCGGCTACAGTTAGGCCATGCCACGCCCCATTCAAGCCACCATCCATACCCAAGCCCTGCGCAACAACCTGCAAGCCGCACGCAGCCGTGCACCCGATGCCCGCGCCTGGGCCGTGGTCAAAGCCAATGCCTACGGCCATGGCATTGAGCGTGCATTCGACGGCCTGCGCGGTGCGGACGGTTTTGCGCTTTTGGATCTGGACGAAGCCCAGCGCCTGCGCACTTTGGGATGGCGTGGCCCCATCTTGCTGCTCGAAGGTGTATTCGAGCTGCGCGACCTGGAAATCTGCTCGCGCCTGGACTTGTG
>CANBQX010000079.1 GCA_947371775.1 Comamonadaceae bacterium | reverse complement strand
CGGTGGTTTTGAACTGGTGGCTTTGGGCACCCAGTGCCACGGTGCTGATGCGGGTGGTCACCTGGTATTCCGCAGCCGGGTAGAACACGGCAATAAAGCGGCGCACCACAAAGTCGTAGAGCTTTTGCTCGGCGTCGGACAAGCCGCTGGGCGCCTGCAGCGTGGGGATGATGGCAAAGTGATCGCTCACCTTGCTGTTGTCAAAGACTTTGCGGCTGGGCTTGACGTAGTTCTTGCTGATAGCGGTGCGCGCAAACGGGGCCAAATGGCCCATGCTGCTTTGGGCGATCATGGCCATGGTCTCGTTCACCGTGGCCAGGTAGTCCTCGGGCAGGTGGCGCGAATCGGTACGCGGGTAGGTGAGGGCTTTGTGCCGCTCGTACAGGCTTTGCGCCAGCGCCAGCGTGGTTTTGGCGGAGAAGCCAAAGCGGCCGTTGGCCTCACGCTGCAAGGTGGTCAGGTCAAACAGGCCGGGGCTGCTTTTGTTGCTGGGCTTGCTGTCTTCCGTCACGCTGGCGTTTTGGCCGCGCACCGCGTCGGCAATGCTTTGCGCCTGCGCCAGTGACCACAGGCGGTCTTCTTTTTTCTCCGCATCGTCGGCGTCTTTTTTGTGTGCTGGGTCAAACCACTTGGCCGCGTAGACGCCGGCCTGGGCGGCAAATTCGCCATGAATCTCGAAGTAGTCGCGGCTGATGAATTTGCGAATCTGCTCTTCGCGCTCCACCACCACGCTCAAGGTGGGCGTTTGCACCCGGCCCACGGTGGTCAGGAAGAAGCCGCCGTCGCGGGAGTTGAACGCCGTCATGGCGCGCGTGCCGTTGATGCCCACCAGCCAGTCGGCCTCGGAGCGGCAGCGTGCTGCGTCGGCCAGCGGTTGCATTTGGGCGTTGCTACGCAAAGCGCCAAAACCATCGCGAATGGCTTGCGGCGTCATCGACTGCAGCCACAAGCGGCTCACCGGTTTACCCAGCGGCTTGGCGCCCCCGGCGTACTGTTCGATCAAGCGAAAAATCAACTCGCCTTCGCGTCCCGCGTCACAGGCGTTGACGATGTTGTCCACGTCTTTGCGCTTGGCCAGTTTGACCACGGCATTGAGCCGCGTTTTGGTTTTGTCCACGGGCTTGAGGTCAAAGTGCGGCGGAATCACCGGCAGATTGGCAAAGCTCCATTTACCGCGCTTGACGTCAAACTGCTCTGGCGCCTGGATCTCTACCAAATGGCCGACGGCACTTGAGACGACATAGGTGTCGCTCTCAAAGTACTCGTCGTGCTTTTCGAACTTGCCCGCCAGTGGCGTGAGCGCCCGCACGATGTCTTGTGCGACCGAGGGCTTTTCTGCGATGACCAGTGTTTTTCCCACAAGCGCTTTCTTTACTTCGGTTTTCATGTGACTACAATTCCCTTCTCTCGCGCACGCACAGGCGCGCACTCGCAGGCACGCACACGCGCACCCATACGATTCAACATACCAAATTTTTGTGCTTAAAAAAACTGCGTCCGCTGCCCCCACCCGTCGCACCCAGGTTCGCGAGTCTGCGATCCATGGCAAAGGCGTTTTTGCTATGCGTGATTTTGCCGAAGGCGAAACCATCATGGAGTACACCGGTGAGGTGATCAGCTGGCAAGAAGCGCAGGACCGCCATCCGCACGATCCGAGCAATCCCAACCACACGTTTTACTTTCATATTGATGACACGCGTGTGATCGATGGCCTGCGCAACGGCAATTCGGCCAAGTGGATCAACCATTCCTGCGACGGCAACTGCGAAGCTGACGAAGTGCGCGGGCGGATCTTCATCAAGGCCTTGCGCAATATCAAAGCCGGCGAAGAACTGCACTACGACTACGGACTGGTCACCGATGAGCGCTACACCGCCAAGCTCAAGGCCGAATATCCCTGCTGGTGCGGCGCCAAGAATTGCCGGGGCACGCTGCTCGCGCCCAAACGACCCCAGTGGCGCAAGGGCTAGGGGTGCACTGGCCCGCAGAAGCGCTCTGGCAGGCCATAGAGCCCCTGTTGCCGGGCTTTAGCGTGGAGATCCTGCCCGAGGTTGCCTCCACCAACACCGAGCTCATGCGCCGTGCCCGCTTGGGCCGCACCGATCCGCTGCTGCTGGTGGCCGAGCGCCAAACCGCCGGCCGTGGCCGCTTGGGCCGCAGCTGGAGCAGCCATGGCGAGGGGCAAGCCCCTGAGGCTCATGCCTCACTCACCTTTTCGCTGGGCTTGCCGCTGGCGCCTCTCAACTGGTCCGGCCTGTCGCTGGCCGTGGGTTTGGCGGTCGCCCACAGCCTGCACCCCGAAGTGCAACTCAAGTGGCCCAATGATTTGTGGGTCGCGGGCCGCAAGCTGGGCGGCATCCTGATCGAAACCGTGGCCGTGGCCGATGTGCGTTACGCTGTGATTGGCATTGGCCTGAACATCGGCTTGCCTACTGCGCAGGACTTGCGCACGCCACCCGCTGCCCTGTGCGAACTGCTGCCCGAGACGAATGCCGCACAAGCCCTGGAGCGCGTCGCCCTGCCTGTGGTGCAGACGTTGCTGCGCTTCGCAGGCGAAGGCTTTGGCCCCCTGCGCAATGCCTACCAGGCGCGTGATCTGCTGCTGGGGCGGGAGGTCGTTTGTACCGATGGCACCGAAGGGGTCGCGCAAGGTGTGGACAGCGACGGGGCACTGATGCTGCAAACCCGCCAAGGGTTGCAAAAAATCAGCAGCGCAGAGGTCAGTGTGCGGCCGCTTGCCCCGGTTTTTGAAGGACACTGAGGCCATGGCCCTTCCTCGCTCATTGACCCGCCCCTGGCGCAACGCCCGTGCCGCCGTGCCACGGTTGCCGGTTCTGCTCTTGCTCACGGCGCTGAACCTGGCTTATTTCGCCTGGTCGCAGCACGGCGTTGCCACGCAACAGGCTCTGGTGCCCGCCGAGATCAACCCCCAATCTGTCGTGACCCTCACACCCGAAGAGGGTCAACGCCTGCAGTCTCAGGCCGCGGCGGGGTCTGCAAAGCGCGCCAAAGCGGCCCCCGCCATGGTGCTGGAATACGAGGACGCTGCGCCCAAAGTGCTTTCGCCTGACCGCTAAGGCCCCGCTCCCGTCCGCACTCCCTTCCGCTCAGGCACTGAGCACACTAAAGCGCACCGTAAAGCAGGCGCCGGGCGGTGTTTGCCCGGGGCGGCTGTCTTCTACCGACACCGTGGCGCGGTGCTGGTGGGCAATTTCCAGAACGATAGGCAGACCCAGGCCGGAGCCGTCTGCCTCGTTGCCCAGGGCGCGGTAAAAGGGCTGAAACACCAATTCGCGTTCGGCGGCCGGCACGCCGGGCCCGGTGTCCTCGACCTGCAGCACCAGCGCGCCACTGAAGGGGTCGACCAGCACCCGCACCGTGATCATCGCCTGTTTGTCGGCACGTGGCAGCGTGTAGTTGATCGCGTTGTCCACCAGGTTGCGCACCATCTCTTGCAGGAGCGTGGTATTGCCTTGGAGCACCACGCCCTCGGTGTCGGGCTGCGCGCCCTCGTAGCCGATGTCAATTTGTTTTTCCACCGCACGTGGCACGCAGTCGCGCACCACGTCCATGGTCAGGCGCACCAGGTTGCAGGGCTGGTGGGCCAGCACCGCAGCGCTGCTCTCCGCCCGTGCCAGGGCCAGCAACTGGTTCACCGTGTGGGTGGCGCGGATGCTGGAGCGTCCAATATGGCGCAGCGACTGCTTGAGTTCATCGGCACTGGCGCCTTGGCGCTGCGCCAGGTCGGCCTGCATGCGCAGGCCGGCCAGCGGCGTTTTGAGCTGGTGCGCGGCATCGGCCAAAAAGCGTTTTTGGGTGGCGATGGAGTCTTTGAGTCGCAGCAGCAAGTCGTTCACCGAGGACACCAGTGGTGCGACTTCCAGCGGAACCGCTTCAACGTCCAGCGGGCTCAGGTCGTCCGGGCTGCGCGCGCGAATGCGTTCTTCCAGCCGGTTGAGTGGTTTGATGGCTTGTGCCAGCGCCAGCCAGACCAGCAACACCGCCAGCGGCAAGATGACAAACTGCGGCAGCATCACGCCTTTGACAATCTCGGTGGCCAGCACCGAGCGCTTGTCCATGGTTTCGGCCACCTGCACCAAGGCCGGGCCGCTGTTGGGCAAGTCCAAGCGCACCCACATATAGGCCACTTTCAAGTCCTGGCCGCGTAGTTGCGCCTCACGCAGCCGCACTTCGCCCACCGGTGCACGCTCATCCTCTGGGGGCAGAGGCAGTGCTTTTTCGCCGCTCAAAAACTCGCCTTTGGGCCCCATGACTTGGTAGTACACGGTATCCGTTTCATCTGCGCGCAGCAGCTCGCGTGCGGGCTGGGGCAGGGTGAATTGCACGGTGTTGCGCTGCACCGTGATGAGCTGTGCCAGCGCCCCTGCATTGAACTCCAAGGCGCGGTCAAAGGGTTTGCCTGCAATGCCTTGCGCCACCAGCCAGGTCAGTACCAGCGTGACTGGCCACAGCAGCAAAATCGGCGTGAGCATCCAATCCAAGATCTCGCCAAACAGCGAGCGTTGCTCACGCTGGAAAAGTTTCATCTAGCTCGGTATCTTTTCCAGGCAATAGCCCAGGCCGCGCACCGTGGCGATGCGGATCGGGCCTTTTTCAATCTTCTTGCGCAGGCGGTGGATGTAGACCTCAATGGCGTTGTTGCTCACCTCTTCGCCCCACTCGCACAGACGCTCCACCAACTGGTCTTTGCTGACCAGGCGGCCGGTGCGCTGCAAGAGCACTTCCAACAGGCCCAGCTCGCGGGCGGACAACTCCACCATCTTGCCGTCGATGGTGGCCACCCTGCCAGACTGGTCATAGGTCAGCGGGCCGTGTTTGATGTTGCTGCTGGTCGCGCCCATGCCACGGCGCACCAGCGCGCGCGCGCGGGCTTCGAGTTCTTGCAGGCTGAAGGGCTTGGCCATGTAGTCGTCGGCGCCGTAGTCCAGGCCTTTCACGCGCTCTTCCACGCTGTCGGCCGCGGTCAAAATGAGTACGGGCAAGGAGGAGCCGCGTGCACGCAAGCGCTTGAGCACATCGAGCCCATGCATTTTGGGCAGGCCCAGGTCCAAAATCAGCAAATCGAATTCGGTGTTGGTCATCAGGGCCGCGTCGGCCTCCGACCCGCTGGCCACATGGTCCACAGCAGCACCGGCGCTGCGCAGGGCACGCAAG
The DNA here is from genome assembly GCA_947371775.1 of Comamonadaceae bacterium. Taxonomy (GTDB): domain Bacteria; phylum Pseudomonadota; class Gammaproteobacteria; order Burkholderiales; family Burkholderiaceae_C; genus Allorhodoferax. Next base: position 3,304 of record CANBQX010000079.1, on the reverse strand, counting down.
AGGCCATCGGCCAGTACCTGGTCGTCTTCGGCGATCAAAATCCGCATACGAGAGTCTCCTGCGCTGGGCGCTTTGTGTTGTTCGTCGTAACTGACAAACCATTCTAGGGGCGTGCTCTGCGACAAGCGACCATGCCGTCTAGGGGTTTGCCCCCTCAGTTGGCGCTGTAGGCCTCCAGGCCCAGCGCCAGCACCGTGGCCACTTCGGCACCCACTGCCTGGCGCAATTCGTCTTCGGCCTGCGCCACGCTGTCGGCATAGGCCGCCAGCCACGCGCGCCCCGTGGCGGTAAAGCAGACGCGGCGTGCCCGCGCGTCCAAGGGATCGGGTTCGCGCTGCACCATGCCCCAGGCCTCGCACTGGTTGACCAGGGTGCCCATGGCTTGTTTGCTCATGCCCGCGCGCTGGGCCAGCTCGGTCAGGCGCGCGCCTTGCGGTGGCAAGTGGCGGCTGATGTGCCAGTGCGCCGCCGCCAACTGGCTGCGCGCGGCTAGATTCGACAAACCCAGCGAGACACCCGGATGGCGCGCCATCAGCGCCATTACCCGCGCGTCAAAGCGCTCCAGGCTGAGGCGCAGCCAGTGGCCTAAATGGTTGTGGCGCCAGTGGTCGGGCGCGGAAAGGGGTGGGTGCAGCATGCTTGTAATAGTAATGCAAACTGACTAAAAAATGCAAGACGCCGATGCAAACTGCGACTAGACTACTGTTCAAGCATCCAGCCTGTGGTTAAAGCCAGATGCCAGATTCCCGGTTCACTGACCCACTTTCAAGGAGATTTCTCATGGACGCACCCGTTAAAAACATGGCCCCCAACAGCGAAAAAGCCAAGGCCCTGCAAGTCGCACTGGCCCAGATCGAAAAGCAATTTGGCAAAGGCACCATCATGCGCCTGGGCGAAGGCGAAGTGATTGAAGACATCCAGGTCGTCTCCACCGGCTCGCTGGGCCTGGACATTGCCCTGGGCGTGGGCGGTTTGCCACGCGGGCGGGTGGTGGAAATCTACGGCCCGGAGTCGTCGGGTAAAACCACGCTCACCCTGCAAGTGATTGCCGAGATGCAAAAACAGGGCGGCCAATGTGCCTTTGTCGATGCCGAGCACGCCCTGGACATCCAGTACGCCCAAAAGCTGGGTGTCAACCTGCAAGACCTGCTGATCAGCCAGCCCGACACCGGTGAGCAAGCGCTGGAGATTGTGGACAGCCTGGTGCGCTCCGGCGCGGTCGACCTGATCGTGGTGGACTCGGTGGCAGCACTCACCCCCAAGGCCGAGTTGGAAGGCGAAATGGGCGACAGCCTGCCCGGCCTGCAAGCCCGCCTCATGAGCCAGGCCCTGCGCAAACTGACCGCCCACATCAAAAAGACCAACTGCATGGTCATCTTTATCAACCAGATCCGCATGAAGATCGGCGTCATGTTCGGCAGCCCCGAGACGACCACCGGCGGCAATGCGCTCAAGTTCTACGCCTCGGTGCGTTTGGACATCCGCCGTACTGGCACCATCAAAAAAGGCGACGACGCCATCGGCAACGAGACCAAAGTCAAGGTGGTCAAAAACAAAGTGGCCTCGCCCTTCAAAACCGCAGAATTTGACATTCTGTTTGGCGAGGGCATCAGCCGCCATGGCGAAATCATCGACATGGGCGTGAACGCCCACATCATTGAAAAATCCGGCGCCTGGTACGCCTACCAGGGCGAAAAAATCGGTCAGGGCCGCGACAACGCCCGCGAGTTCTTGCGCGAGAACCCTGCGCTGTCCACCGAAATCGAAAACAAGGTGCGCGAATCCTTGGGTATCCCGCTGCTAGCAGGCGCACCTGAAGTGCCCGAAGTCAAAGCCAAGGGCGGCAAGAAAGCCGAAGCGGCTGCCTAAAGCCGGGTAAACGATGGCCAGCGGCCCCAAACTCTCTCTTACGGGGCGCGCACTGCGCTTGCTCAGCAGCCGCGAGCATTCGCGCGCCGAGCTGCAGCGCAAGCTCGCCCCGCATGAGGAAACGCCGGGCGAGCTGGCCGCCGTGCTGGACAAACTGGCGGCCAAAGACCTGCAAAGCGACGAGCGTGCCATCGATTCTCTGGTCTACCGGCGCAGCGCCAAGCTAGGCACGCAGCGCCTGCGCCAAGAGATGCAGTCCAAAGGCATGGACCCCTATGCCGTTGCCCAAGCCGTGGCGCTGCTTCGAACCAGCGAGCAATCCCGTGCTTTTGAGGTATGGCGCAAGAAATTCGGCAGCCCCGCCGCCACCCCCGCCGAGCGCGCCAAGCAAGTACGTTTTCTCGCGGGCCGCGGCTTCAGTGGCGAAGCCATTGCCCGCGTGGTGTCAGGGGCGTTTGATGTGGATTAGGATAAGCTTCTCCAAATCTGTATTCAAATGGGGCTGAGTCGATGAAAAAGTTGTGGGTCGAAAACCGGGGCTTCATCCTTTTCTTGTTTTTATTCGGGCTCTTTCGCACAGCCATCGCCGACTACAACCCGATTCCTTCTGGCTCCATGCGCCCCTCCTTGCTTGAAGGCGATGTTGTGCTGGTCAACCGCCTCGCCTACGATCTAAAAATCCCGCTTACCGATATTGCAGTTTCGCGAATCGATGAACCGCGTCGAGGCGATATTGTGGTTTTTTACTCACCCAAGGACCGCACTCGTTTGATCAAGCGTCTGGTTGCGCTGCCTGGTGATACCGTGGAAATGCACAAAGGTGTTCTCATCATCAATGGCGAAACGGCGCAGTATTCGGAGGCGGTTCAGGTACAAGAGCCCATGGACGGACCATCGGTTTTGCCGGCCCTGCGCATGCGAGAACACCTAGGCGAGCAAGACCACGCCGTCCAATGGTTGCCTAGCGTGCCGTCTTTGCGCTCGATGACCGCCTTTCGTGTGCCCGAAGGCCACTACTGGATGATGGGCGACAACCGCGATAACAGCGCAGACTCGCGCTATATCGGCCCTGTGCCTCGCCATCTACTGGTGGGCCGAGCACATCACTTAATGCTTTCGGTGGCATTTAAAGAAAATTGGCTCCCGCGATGGGAGCGTTTTGGCATGCCGCTGTCCTGAATTTACAAGCCCAGCATCAGCTGCAGGTTCTGCACTGCAGCGCCACTGGCACCTTTGCCCAGGTTGTCCAGTCGGGCCACCAGCAGGGCATGGGCAAATCCATCGGCCTGTGCGTCGTTGCCAAACACCCGCAACTCCATCTGGTTGGTGTCGGCCAGGGCCACGGCGTCGAGCTTGCGGTCGGCGGTGGCGCTCTCTACCGTCACGTAGCGGCTGCCTTGGTAGTGGGCGCGCAGCGCGTCTTCCAAGTCCTGTG
>CANBQX010000078.1 GCA_947371775.1 Comamonadaceae bacterium | reverse complement strand
CAGCATGAAACCGATTTGGATCGTAGACGATGACCAGTCCATACGGTTTGTTCTGGAAAAAGCCTTGCTGCGGGAGCATATGCCCACGCGCAGCTTTTCCAACCCTCGCGATGTGCTGGCCGCGCTAGAGGATGCCAGCGATGACGAGTCACCTCAAATTCTGGTGAGTGACATCCGCATGCCCGGCGGATCGGGGCTTGACCTGCTTGAAAAGGTCAAGGCCCGCCACCCCGGCCTGCCAGTCATCATCATGACGGCGTTCTCGGATTTGGACAGCGCTGTGAGCGCGTTTCAAGGCGGCGCTTTCGAATACCTGCCCAAACCCTTTGATTTGCCCAAGGCGGTAGAGCTGATTCGGCGTGCAGTGCAAGAGAGCCAGCGCGAAGAGGTGGCGGAAGAGCGCATGAGTGACACCCCCGAGATGCTCGGCCAGGCGCCCGCCATGCAAGACGTGTTTCGGGCCATTGGTCGACTCAGCCAAAGCAACGTCACCGTCATGATTACCGGTGAATCCGGTTCGGGCAAAGAGTTGGTTGCGCGCGCGCTGCACAAGCACTCTCCACGCGCCAGTGGCCCCTTTGTCGCCATCAATACGGCCGCCATTCCCAAAGACTTGCTGGAGAGTGAACTCTTTGGCCACGAGCGTGGAGCATTCACCGGTGCCCAGGCGCAGCGACGCGGGCGCTTTGAGCAGGCGGACGAAGGAACCTTGTTCCTTGATGAAATCGGCGACATGCCTTTTGAGTTGCAAACCCGGCTTTTGCGGGTGCTGAGTGATGGTCATTTCTACCGGGTCGGCGGTCACAGCGCAGTCAAAACCAATGTGCGTGTCATTGCCGCAACCCACCAGGACTTGGAGCAACGGGTCAAAGAAGGTGTGTTTCGCGAAGATTTGTACCACCGGCTCAATGTGATCCGTTTGCGATTACCGGCGTTGCGGGAGCGGCGTGAAGACATTCCCATGCTCACGCGTCACTTTTTGCAACACAGCGCCAAGCAACTCGGGGTAGAGCCCAAGCGTATTGCAGACAGCGCCGTGGCAGCCTTGGAAAACTTTGCGTTCCCGGGCAATGTGCGGCAGTTGGAGAATATTTGCCATTGGCTCACTGTGATGGCGCCTGCGCAGGTCATCGAGCCGAAAGACCTGCCGCCCGAGTTTGGTGTTCCGCGTGCGATGCCGATGCACACCAGCTTGAACGACGGCAGCTCACCCGTGAATTCATTGGCAACTGCGCTCTTACAGGTGCCCCACGAAACGGTATTCGCGCAGACCAGCTCGCCAGATCAAGCCCCTGTTGGCTTGCCAATTTCGGACCTGGGCTTGGTCAGCTCGAACCAAAGCAAGGGCGCCATGCACCTCGACTGGGAGCAGGAACTTGAAAGCGAAGCCCTCGCACTCTTGCGCAGCGGCCAAGGCGACGTGTGGGACTTGCTATCGCGCCGGTTTGAGGCGCGCTTGATTCAAGCGGCGTTAACGGATACCCGCGGCCGCCGCATTGAAGCTGCCCAGAAGCTGGGCATAGGCCGCAACACCATCACCCGCAAAATCCAGGAACTGGGATTGGAGCGGGACCACCCCTCGGCACAGGACTAAGGCGCAGCCGTCAGATCCAGGTCCACCACAACGGGAGCGTGGTCACTGGGGCGCTCGTCTTTGCGCGGTGCTTTGTCGATCACACAGCTGCGCGCCAAGGGCTTGAGCGCGTTGCTGATCAGCACATGGTCAATGCGCAGACCGCGGTTGCGCCTGAAGGCAAATTCGCGGTAGTCCCACCAGCTGTAGCTTTTCGGCTCTTGGGCAAACAGACGGTAGCTGTCGTGCAAGCCCAGCGCAATGAGGGCGCGCAAGTGGTAGCGCTCTTCTTCGGTGCAGTGAATCTGGTCGCGCATGCCTTGCGGATCCCACACATCGTCGTCATCGAAGGTGATGTTGTAGTCGCCCATCAACACCAGCTGCGGGTGTTGCTCCAGCTCTTGCTTGAGCCAGGTGCGCAAGCCCTTGAGCCATTCCATTTTGTATTCAAACTTGTCGGTGCCCGGCGCTTGGCCGTTGGGAAAATAGGCGCCAACAACGCGCGTGCCCGCGACGGTGGCGCAAATGACGCGGGCCATGTCGTCGGCAAAACCGGGAATGTTTTTCACCACATCGGTGGCAGGTGTACGGCTCAACAGTGCCACGCCGTTGTAGGTTTTTTGTCCAAACCAATGTGCGTGGTAGCCGGCCGCTTGGAAGGCCTCCGCGGGAAACTTGTCGTCCGTCATCTTGGTCTCTTGCAAGACCAAAACCTCGACCGGGTTGGCCTGCAACCAGTCGAGCACTTGCGGCAAACGCACGGTGAGCGAATTGACGTTCCAGGTGGCAAATTTCATGGCGTAACTTTTTCGGCGCGGTGGTAGGAGACGAACTGGAAGGCGACGCCGTTGGCCGCAACGTGGCTCTCGCGCCGGGTGGGTGTCCATTCGCTGCCAAGGGCGGGCGCATAGGCGTCGCCCTCGACTGCGATTTCAATTTCAGTGACCTCGACGCTGCTGGCCAGAGGCAAGGCCTGGGCATAAATCTGCGCGCCTCCAATGACCCACACATCAGGGTATGCCGCGCACAGGTCCATCGCGGCGTGCAGCGAATGCACCACCTCGGCACCATCTGCCAGCCAGTCGGTCTGCCGGGTGATGACCACGTTGGTGCGCCCTGGCAAAGGGCGGAACTTCGGGGGCAGCGAATCCCAGGTTTTGCGCCCCATGACCACCGGGCAGCCCAGCGTAGTGCGTTTGAAATGCGCCAGGTCTTCGGGCAGATGCCAGGGCAAGCGCCCCTGGTCACCGATGACGCCATTGGCGGCGCGGGCGTAAATCAGGTGCAGACGCATAGAGCCGGTTTACACCGCGACCGGTGCTTTGATCGCAGGGTGGGGCGCATAGCCTCGCACCTCAAAGTCTTCAAACTGGTAGTCAAAGATCGACGCGGGTCGGCGCACGATGTGGAGCGTAGGGTAGGGCAGAGGCGCGCGGGACAGCTGCAGTTCCACTTGTTCGTGGTGGTTGCTGTAAATGTGGCAGTCGCCCCCCGTCCAAATGAAGTCGCCCACATCCAGGTCGCACTGCTGCGCCACCATGTGGGTGAGCAAAGCGTAGCTGGCAATGTTGAAGGGCACGCCCAGGAAAATATCGGCACTGCGTTGGTAGAGCTGGCAGCTCAGTTTGCCTTTGCCACCGGGCTGGCTTGGCGGCGCGACATAGAACTGAAAAAACGCGTGGCAGGGCATGAGCGCCATCTTGGACAGTTCGGCCACATTCCAGGCACTCACAATCATGCGGCGCGAGTCGGGATTGGTCTTGAGGGTTTGAATCAGCTCGCTGATCTGGTCGATGTGTTTGCCGTCTGGCGTGGGCCAACTGCGCCACTGCACGCCATACACCGGGCCCAGGTCACCATCGGGCCGGGCCCACTCATCCCAAATCGTGACGCCACGCTCAGTGAGCCAGTGGTTGTTGCTCGACCCGGTCAAAAACCACAACAACTCCACAATGATGCTGCGCAAGTGCACTTTTTTGGTCGTGACCAAGGGGAAGCCTTGGGCCAAATCAAAGCGCATTTGGTGGCCGAAAATGCTCTTCGTGCCCGTGCCGGTGCGGTCTTGTTTGTCCACACCGTGGGTGTAGGCCAAGCGCAGCAAATCTTCGTATTGCTGGGCAACATTGGGGGCAGAGGGCTTGGCGATAATTGGGGCCATAAAAGGTTGCGAAAAGAGTGAGAAATTGTAGGGTGAGGCCAAAAAGCCTTTAGCGCGACAGCATGCGCCCGGGATTCATGAGGTTGTGCGGATCCAGGGCGGCCTTGATAGAACGCATCAGGCCCAATGCCACGGGCGACTTGTGCTTTTCCAGCTTTTCACGCTTGAGGCTGCCAATGCCGTGCTCCGCAGAAATAGAGCCATTGAATGCGTCCACCAGCGCGTACACCACGGCGTTGATAGGGCCTTCCTGGTCGCGCAAAAAGGCTTCGGCGTCCGCATTGGCCGGCGCTTGCACGTTGTAGTGCAAATTGCCGTCGCCCAGATGCCCGTAATTCACCAAGCGTACGCCGGGAAACTGCGCCTCCAGCGCCGCATCGGCAAGTCGCACAAACTCGGGAATCCGAGATACCGCAATGGAGATGTCGTGCTTGATATTGAGACCTTCTTGGGCCTGCGCCAAGGGAATGCTCTCACGGATGTGCCAGAGCGCGCGCGCCTGCGCCATGCTCTCGGCCACCACCGCATCGCTGACGCAGCCCTGTGCCATGGCGTCCTCTAACAGGCGTTCAAATTGGCCACGCGCGTGGTCGTCGGATTCGCTGTCGGAGTTTTCCAGCACCACACAGTAGGGCGTGCTCTCGTAAAAGGGCACGCGTTGCTGTGGGAAGTGCTTGGTCACCAGGCTCAGCGCAAACTGGCCCATGACCTCGAAGCCGGTCAGACCCGCGCCCAAATGCTGGTGCGCCAGCCCCAGCAAGGCCACAGCGGCGTCCAGCGAAGGAACCGCTGCCAAGGCTGTCAACTGCGATTTGGGTGCCGGATACAGCTTCATGGTGGCGGCGGTAATCACGCCCAGCGTGCCCTCCGATCCAATGAAAAGGTGGCGCAGGTCGTAGCCGGTGTTGTCTTTGCGCAAGCCGGTCAAGCCGCTCCACACCTCGCCCTGCGCGGTGACCACTTCAAGCCCGAGGCAGAGCTCGCGCGTGTTGCCAAAGCGCACCACCTGGGTGCCGCCCGCATTGGTTCCTAAGTTGCCACCAATGGTGCAACTTCCCTCAGACGCCAAGCTCAGCGGAAACAAAAATCCCGCTTTCTCGCAGGCGTCTTGCAAACTTTGGAGCACGCAGCCCGCCTCCACGGTCATGGTCAGGTTGGCGGCGTCCAGGCTGCGAATCGCGTTCATGCGTGTCAGGCTCAGCACAAGTTGCGACCCGCTGGCGTCCGGCGTGGAGCCAACGACCATGCCGGTGTTGCCGCCCTGGGGCACGATGCTGACACCCTCTGCCGCACACGCTTTGACGATTTGTGCCACCTGCGCCGTACTGTTGGGGCGCACCACGGCCAGCGCCTTGCCACGCTCGCGGCGGCGCCAGTCGAGCTCGTAGCCGGTCAGGTCGCCCTCGGTCAGGACATGGGCATCGCCGACGATGGCGCGCAAGGATTGCAAAAATTCGGGGCGGCTCATGGTGCGATGGGGGTGGCTTGATCGGTCGAATCGGGGCTTTGCAGCGTGGACTTGGCATTGCGCAAACGCAGGCGCACATGCAGCGCGCAGCCCGCAAACAAGGTCAGGCACAGCACAACTTCCAACAAGGCGTAGTAGTTGCTGGGCGCGCGGTCGCTGTAGGCCCGCACCACGCCTTCGGTGAAATAGAGCCAGACCAGCAAGCTGACCCAGCGGTAGGTGTACATCCGGTTTTTCAACAAGCCGGCGATCGGCACGCACAGGGGCAGGGCTTTGAGCGCCAGCAAAGAGCCGCCCGGTTTGATGGGCGCCAAGTAGAGCTCCCAGGCCACGCACAAGACCACCAAGGCCACCAAACTCGACACCGCCAGCCGCCGGCTGAGGTCCACTTGGGACATGCCTGCCGCAATGGCCGCGTCGCGGGCCGGGTCGTCAGAAGAGAGGGGGGAGCAGGGGAGATTCATGGCGGTGGCATCATAGCGGTCATGCAATTACCCCTCCAACGACTCCAAGCTTGGCTGGCCGACGTCGCACACGTGCCGTGGTTCCATGCCTTGGTCACCTTGCGCGAACGTTTTCGCGAGGACCGGCTGGGCCTGACGGCCAGCAGTTTGACCTTCACCACCACGATTGCCTTGGTGCCCTTCTTTACGGTGGCGCTGGCCGTGTTTACGGCCTTTCCGATGTTTGCGAAGTTCCAGGACGTGCTGCAAAAGTGGCTGATTGCCAGTCTGGTGCCCGACACCATTGCACGCCAGGTGTTGGGTTACCTGAACCAATTCGCCGGCAAGGCCAGCAAGCTTGGAAGTGTGGGTCTGGCAGCGCTGCTGGTGACCGCACTGGCCTTGATTTTTACGATTGACCGCACGCTCAACAGCATCTGGCGGGTGCGGACACTGCGTCCGCTGGGCCAGCGTTTGCTCATTTATTGGGCGGGTATCACGCTGGGGCCTTTGATTTTGGGTGTGAGTGTGACCATGACCTCTTACGCCGTGTCGGCGTCGCAGGGACTGGCCATCGGATTGCCCGGGGGCGTGGGCTTGTTGCTCGATGCCGTGCAATATTTTCTGGTTGCAGCCGCCATGGCAGCCATGTTCCATTACCTGCCCAACACCCACGTGCGATGGGGACACGCCTGGATGGGTGGGCTGTTTGTTTCCACCGGCATTGAAGTCGCCAAGCGCTTGCTGGCGGTGTACGTGGCCATGGTGCCCAGCTACTCCGTCATCTATGGCGCATTTGCCACCCTCCCTATCCTGTTGGTGTGGATTTATTTGGTGTGGGTCATCGTATTGCTCGGTGCCACATTGACCGCTTACGTGCCCAGCCTGATTGCAGGCGTACCCCGGCGGCGCAATGGGCCGGGTGTACGTTTTCAACTTGCCTTGGATTCGCTGCAAGCGCTGCACCGAGCGCGCGTAGGTGCCAGCCAGGGGCTCACATTGCCTGCGATGTGTGCCACGCTGGAGGCGGATGCCCTGGATGTGGAGCCGCTGCTGGACGCCCTGGCGAATTTGGGTTGGGTCGGTCTGCTGCAAGAAGAGCACGGCCAGGCGCGCGCGGGGCGCTGGGTGTTGCTGATCGAGCCTGCAAACACCCCGCTGGAGCCGCTGATCCAGAGATTTCTGATTGCCCGTGGGCCGCACACCGAGGCGTTTTGGCATAGCGCGATGCACACGAAAACGACCCTGCAGCAGGCCTGGTGAAGCGCCGCGTGCCGCGCGAACCAGGTTGGACGCGCGGCTACAATCGACTTTTTGGAGCTTTGACATGCGCCTTATCGGCAAAGCGCTCACCTTCGACGACGTGTTGTTGGTGCCAGCGTACTCCCAAGTCCTGCCTAAGGACACCTCTCTCGCCACCCGTTTTACCCGCAATATCGCGCTCAACCTGCCCCTGGTGTCTGCCGCCATGGACACGGTCACCGAGGCGCGTTTGGCCATTGCCATCGCCCAGGAGGGCGGTATCGGCATCGTGCACAAGAACCTGAGCGCGGCCGAACAAGCCGCCCAGGTCGCCAAAGTGAAGCGCTACGAGAGCGGCGTGCTGCGCGACCCGGTGGTGATTACCCCGCATTTCACCGTGCGCGAGGTCATGGCGCTCTCCGACCAATTGGGTGTCTCGGGCTTTCCGGTCTGTGACGCAGGCCGCGTGGTCGGCATCGTGACCGGGCGCGATCTGCGCTTCGAGACGCGTTACGACCTGCCGGTGAGCGCCATCATGACGCCCCGCGAGCGTTTGATCACGGTGCCCGATGGCACGACGCTGCTGGAGGCCAAAGCCCTGCTCAACAAGCACAAGCTCGAGCGCCTGCTGGTGGTCAACCAGGCGTTTGAGCTTAAAGGCCTGATCACCGTCAAAGACATCACCAAGCAAACCAGTTTTCCCAACGCCGCTCGCGACGCCTATGGCAAATTGCGCGTGGGTGCAGCCGTGGGAGTCGGCGAGGGCACCGAAGAGCGCGTGGAAGCCCTGGTGCATGCCGGCGTGGACGCCATCGTGGTAGACACCGCGCACGGCCACAGCCACGGCGTGATTGAGCGCGTGCGCTGGGTGAAAAAGAACTTCCCACAGGTCGACGTCATTGGCGGCAATATCGCCACCGGTGCGGCGGCCCTGGCGCTGGTCGAAGCCGGTGCCGACGCCGTGAAGGTGGGTATCGGCCCCGGCTCCATTTGCACCACCCGCATCGTGGCAGGTGTGGGCGTGCCCCAAATCATGGCGATTGACAGTGTGGCCACTGCCCTGCGCGGCACCGGTGTGCCCTTGATTGCCGACGGCGGCATCCGTTACAGCGGCGACATCGCCAAGGCCCTGGCCGCTGGCGCAGGCACGGTGATGATGGGCAGCATGTTTGCCGGCACCGAAGAGGCGCCCGGTGAGGTCATCCTCTACCAAGGCCGCAGCTACAAGAGCTACCGCGGCATGGGCAGCATTGGGGCGATGCAGCAAGGCAGCGCAGACCGTTATTTTCAAGAATCCAGCACAGGCAACCCCAACGCCGACAAACTGGTGCCCGAAGGCATTGAAGGCCGGGTCCCCTACAAAGGCTCCATGGTCGCCATCATTTTCCAGATGTCGGGCGGCATTCGCGCCAGCATGGGCTACTGCGGTTGCGCCACGATTGCCGACATGCAAGAGAAAGCGGAGTTTGTGGAAATCACCACTGCAGGCATCCGCGAAAGCCATGTGCACGATGTGCAAATCACCAAAGAAGCGCCCAACTACCGGGCGGACTAAGTTTGCCATCAGGGCGTTTCATGCTGCATTCCAAAATTCTCATCCTTGATTTCGGCTCCCAAGTCACCCAGCTGATTGCGCGCCGTGTGCGTGAAGCCCATGTGTATTGCGAGGTGCACCCCTGTGACGTCAGCGACGACTGGGTGCGTGATTACGCAGCGGACGGCTCACTCAAAGGCGTAATCTTGTCCGGCAGCCACGCCAGCGTGTACGAAGACAGCACCGACAGCGCGCCTGCAGCGGTGTTTGCCCTGGGGGTGCCTGTGCTGGGCATTTGCTACGGCATGCAAACCATGGCGCAGCAGCTCGGCGGCAAAGTGGAGGGCGGCCACACCCGGGAGTTTGGCTACGCCGAAGTGCGTGCCCATGGCCACACGGCCTTGCTCAAGGACATTGCCGACCTCACGACCGC
>CANBQX010000077.1 GCA_947371775.1 Comamonadaceae bacterium | reverse complement strand
CGGGCTCTGCGGAAATTCGTCCGTGGAATCGATAATCGAAGAGGTCAATATGTACGCGGTCATAAAAACCGGCGGCAAGCAATATCGGGTTGCGGCTGGCGAAAAAATTAAAGTAGAACAGATTGCTGCGGATGTAGGCCAAGAGATTGTGTTTAACGAAGTTTTGGCGGTCGGCAACGGCGCAGAACTGAAAGTAGGCACACCCTTGGTGTCCGGCGCAACTGTCACGGTGACGGTTTTGTCACATGGCAAGCACGACAAGGTGCGCATTTTCAAAATGCGTCGTCGCAAGCATTACCAAAAACGCCAAGGGCACCGCCAGCAGTTCACCGAACTGCAAATCGGCGCAATTGTTGCTTAAAGGACACAGGTCATGGCACAGAAAAAAGGCGGCGGCTCTACGCGAAACGGGCGCGATTCCAAGCCCAAAATGCTCGGTGTGAAATCGTTTGGTGGTGAGTTGATCACTGCTGGCGCCATCATCGTTCGCCAGCGCGGCACCAAGTTCCACCCCGGAACCAATGTCGGCATCGGCAAAGACCACACCTTGTTCGCTTTGGTTGACGGCCACGTGTCGTTTGCCACCAAAGGCGCATTGAACAAGCAAACGGTGAGCGTGACCGCTGCGGCGTAAACTGCAGCGCGGCTCCCGCAAAACCCTGCGCTGATCCAGCGCGGGGTTTTTTATTTATAGATCGAAAAAATCATGAAGTTCGTAGACGAAGCCTATATCGACATCTCTGCCGGAGACGGTGGCGCTGGCTGCGTCTCGTTCCGGCATGAGAAATACAAAGAATTCGGTGGCCCCAATGGCGGCGACGGCGGCCGCGGTGGCCACGTCTTTGCTGTCGCAGACTCCAACCTGAACACGCTGGTGGACTACCGCTTCTCGCGCCGCCACGACGCCAAGCGCGGCGAACACGGTATGGGTTCGGACATGTTTGGCGCTGCCGGGGACGACATCACCCTCAAAATGCCGGTGGGCACCATCATCACCGACGCAGAAACCGGCGAAGTGCTGTACGAGCTGCTGGTGCCCGGCGAGGTGATTACGATTGCCAAAGGCGGCGACGGTGGTTTCGGTAATTTGCGTTTCAAGAGCGCCATCAATCGCGCGCCCCGGCAAAAAACGCCAGGCTGGCCTGGCGAGAAAAAGAACCTCAAGCTTGAACTTAAGGTGCTGGCCGACGTCGGCCTCTTGGGCATGCCCAATGCGGGCAAGTCCACCTTCATTACCGCCATTTCCAATGCTCGCCCGCGCATTGCGGACTATCCATTTACCACCTTGCACCCCAATTTGGGGGTGGTTCGCGTCGGTCCGGAGCAGAGCTTTGTGGTGGCCGATTTGCCGGGATTGATCGAGGGCGCGTCCGAAGGCGCCGGGCTGGGCCATTTGTTTTTGCGCCATTTGCAGCGCACGCGCTTGCTCTTGCATATTGTGGACGTTGCACCCTTTGACGAGGGCGTGGACACCGTGGCGCAGGCCAAGGCCATCGTCAACGAACTCAAGAAGTACGACGATGGCTTGTACAAAAAGCCGCGCTGGTTGGTGCTCAACAAGCTCGACATGGTCGCCTCCGAAGACCGGGCCGCGCTCATCAAAGACTTTGTCAAACGTTTCAAATTCAAAGGCCCGGTGTTTGAAATCTCCGCGCTCACCCGCGAGGGCTGCGAGCCTTTGGTCAAAGAAATTTACAAGCACGTCAAAGCGCAGCAAGCGGCCGAGCAGCCCTTTGTGGAAGAAGATCCCCGCTTTTTGAACCTGCCGCAAGCAGGCGCAGACGACGCGGCTGAGTAACGCAGCGCTCCGACATCGTTTCTGCAATGACGAACCCCACACCTTCTACTGTGCTGCGCGATGCCCGGCGTGTCGTGGTCAAAGTGGGCTCCAGCCTGGTTACCAACGAAGGTCGGGGCCTGGACGAAGCGGCCATCGGCGAATGGTGCCGTCAGATGGCGCTGTTGGTGCGCTCTGGCGTAGAGATCATCATGGTGTCCAGCGGCGCGATTGCCGAAGGCATGAAGCGCCTGGGCTGGACTACCCGTCCCAGCGCAATTCACGAACTGCAAGCCGCCGCCGCCGTAGGCCAAATGGGGCTGGCGCAGATGTACGAAACCAAACTGCGCGAAAGCGGCTTGGGTAGTGCGCAGGTGCTGCTCACCCATGCCGATTTGGCCGACCGAGAGCGCTACCTCAACGCCCGCTCCACGCTGCTGACCTTGCTCAAGCTGGGCGTGGTGCCCGTGATCAACGAGAACGACACGGTGGTCAACGACGAGATCAAGTTCGGCGACAACGACACCTTGGGTGCCTTGGTGGCCAACCTGGTGGAAGCCGATGCGCTGGTGATTCTGACCGACCAAAAAGGCCTGTTCACCGCCGATCCGCGCAAGGACGCCCATGCCGAGTTTGTGCACCAAGCCCAGGCCGGTGACGCGGCGCTGGAAGTGATGGCTGGTGGCGCGGGCAGCAGCCTGGGGCGTGGCGGCATGATCACCAAAATTTTGGCAGCCAAGCGCGCCGCAGGTTCGGGCGCGTCTACGGTGATTGCCTGGGGCCGCGAACCGGACGCCTTGATTCGCCTGAGCCAGGGTGAAGCCATTGGCACGCTGCTGGTGGCACCCACACAGAAAACCCAGGCGCGCAAGCAGTGGATGGCTGACCACCTGCAAATGCGTGGCGCCGTGGTGGTCGATGCGGGGGCCGCTGCCAAAGTGCGCGACGAAGGCAAAAGCCTTTTGCCGATTGGCATGGTGCAGGTGGAGGGCGAATTTTCGCGCGGCGAGGTGATTGCGGTGCGCGACCCCAGCGGTCAGGAAATCGCTCGTGGGCTGGCCAACTATTCAAGCGCCGAGGCCCGGCTGCTGTGCCGCAAGCCGTCGTCGGAATTCGAGGCATTGCTGGGCTACGCCGCCGAGCCGGAAATGCTGCACCGGGACAACCTGGTGCTGATGCGCTAACAAGCCTTAGAGGCGCGGCAGGTAGCGCGACAGTTCGGTCAGCGCCATTTCGTAGACCCCGCGCTTGAAGTCCACCACCGCGTCCAGCGGGACCCAGTAGTCGTTCCAGCGCCAGGCGTCAAACTCCGGGTGCTCGGTGGCACGCAGGTTCAAATTCCAGTCAAAGCCGGTGAGTTGGAGCAAAAACCAAATCTGTTTTTGCCCTTTGTAGTGGCCGCGCGCATCACGGCGGATGTAGCGGTCCGGCACCTCATAGCGCAACCAGTCACGGGTCCGGGCAATGATCGCAACGTGCTCCGGTTGGAGCCCCACTTCTTCGTGCAGTTCGCGGTACATGGCTTGCTCCGGGGTTTCACCCCGGTCAATGCCGCCCTGTGGAAACTGCCACGAATGGGTACGTATGCGTTTGCCCCAAAAAACCTGATTTTTCTGGTTGAGCAAGACGATGCCGACGTTGGGCCGAAAGCCGTCCCGGTCAAGCATAATCAAAACCCCAATTTTTAAACTTGGCCCATTATGCACGGCAAGCCGCCGCTGCATGGCAGGCCTTCAGCGCCCACGACGCCACCGTTTTACGAGTACCCGCATGAAAGCTTCCCAGTTCCTGATCTCCACGCTCAAAGAGGCTCCGGCCGATGCCGAAGTTCCCAGCCACCAACTCATGATGCGTGCCGGAATGGTCAAAAAGCTCGGTGCGGGTATCTACAGCTACATGCCCATGGGCTTGCGGGTCATCCGCAAGGTCGAAGCCATCGTGCGTGAGGAAATGAACCGCGCCGGTGCCATGGAACTGAGCATGCCCGTGGTCCAGCCGGCCGAGCTGTGGCAAGAGACGGGCCGCTTCGACAAGATGGGGCCTGAGCTGCTGCGTATCAAAGACCGCCACGACCGCGACTACGTGGTGCAGCCCACCAGCGAAGAGGTGATTACTGACATTGCCCGCCAGGAAATCAAAAGCTACAAGCAGCTGCCGAAAAACTTTTACCAAATCCAGACCAAGTTCCGTGACGAACGCCGTCCCCGTTTTGGCCTGTTGCGCGGCCGCGAGTTCACCATGAAGGACGCCTACAGCTTTGACCGTGACGTTGATTCGGCCAAGGCCAGCTACCAGGTGATGGCACAGGCTTACCGCCGCATTTTTGACCGCTTTGGATTGAGCTACCGTGCGGTGGCCGCAGACAGCGGCGCCATCGGTGGCGATTTGAGCGAAGAGTTCCAGGTGATTGCTGCCACCGGTGAAGACGCCATCGTCTACAGCACCGGCAGCGACTACGCCGCCAATATGGAAAAGGCCGAAGCGCTGGCACCTGCCGGTCCGCGCCCTGCGCCCGCAGCGTCTATGGCCAAAGTGGCCACCCCAGGCAAGAGCACCTGCGTGGATGTGGCCGAGTACCTGGGCCTGCCCCTGGAGAATTCGCTCAAGTCCCTGGTGGTGGCCACCGACGAGCGCGACGAGGCCGGTCAGATCGTCAAATCGCAGGTGTGGCTGTTGCTCATCCGTGGCGACCGCAGCATGAACGAAGTCAAGGTGGGAAAAATTGCGGGTCTGGCCGATTTCCGTTTTGCCACGTTGGCCGAGATTGACGAGCACTTTGGCTGTGAACCCGGCTACCTGGGCCCAGTAGGCCTTAAAAAACCACTGCGCGTGGTGGCCGACCGCGAGGTCGCGCTGATGAGCGACTGGATTTGCGGCGCCAACGAGGTGGACTTCCACATCACCGGGGTGAATTGGGGCCGCGATCTGCCTGAGCCCGACGTGGTGGCAGACATTCGCAATGTGGTTGTGGGCGACGCGTCCCCCGACGGCAAAGGCGAGTTGGCGATTGAGCGCGGTATTGAGGTGGGCCACATTTTCTATTTGGGCACCAAATACAGCCAGGCCATGAACGCCACGTTCCTGAATGTGAATGGCAAGCCCCAGCCCATGGAAATGGGCTGCTACGGCATCGGCATCACACGCCTGCCCGCCGCGGCGATTGAACAAAACCACGACGCGCGCGGCATCATCTGGCCCGACGCCCTGGCACCGTTCACCGTGGTGCTGTGCCCCATCAGCCCTGACCGTTTCCCTGATGTCAAAGCGGCCGCCGACGCGCTGTACGCCGATTTGCTGGCCGCCGGTGTCGACGTGATTCTGGACGACCGCAACGAGCGCCCTGGCGCCATGTTTGCGGACTGGGAACTCATTGGCGTACCGCACCGCATCACCCTGGGCGACCGTGGCTTGAAAGAAGGCATGGTCGAGTACCAGCACCGCCGTGACGCGGCCGCCACCAGCGTGCCTGTGGGTGAGATTGCAGCCCTGGTGCGCTCCCGCATTCGCGTCTAAGGCACTGCATGCAGGGCCGACTCCAGGGCACGACCCGGCGTGCGATGTTGCGCAGCGCTGGGGCGGCCCACGCGCTAGCGCTGCCAGCTCTGTTGGGTTTGGGTTCAGGCGCAGCGCATGCGGGCGGGCAGGTGGAAGAGCCGCTGATCGACTCGGTGCGCTCCGCCTTGAGCGCCGCCATCCGCAACGCCGCACCGCCTGTGCCGGAGTTCCCTACTGTGCAAGCGCAACAACAGTACCAAAGCTGGGTGTACCGCACCCGCAGCTTGCTGCGCCGTCGCCGCCCTGAGGTGGACGATTGGCAGGATTTTTTACAGACCGTCTGGTACGAGAGCAAGCGCGCGGGCCTGGAGCTGTCCCTGGTGATGGGCTTGATCCAGGTCGAGAGCAATTTCCGCAAACACGCGGTCAGCAATGTGGGGGCGCGCGGCTTTATGCAAGTGATGCCGTTTTGGGTGCGGCTGATTGGCGAAGGCGACCCCGCTGTCCTGTTTCGCCTGCAAGCCAATTTGCGCTTTGGCTGTGTGATCTTGCGCCACTACCTGGACCGCGAGCAGGGCGATGAATTCATGGCGCTTGGCCGCTACAACGGCTCACGCGGGCAGGCCAGTTACCCCAACGCCGTTCGCGCCGCGCAGCGCAACTGGCACTACGTGGCGTAAACCTCTGACGCTTTAGGCAGCGGGCTTGGTGCCCAGGGCCTGCACCAGTTCGCCGGATTCGTACATTTCCATCATGATGTCCGAGCCGCCGATGAACTCGCCCTTGACATACAACTGCGGAATCGTGGGCCAGTTGCTGTATTCCTTGATGCCTTGGCGGATGCCATCGTCTTCCAGTACGTTGACCGTTTTGACCGTCTTGGTGTCCACGCCGCAGGCCTTCAAGATTTGGATTGCCCGGCCGGAGAAGCCGCACTGCGGAAAGCTGGCGTTGCCCTTCATGAACAGGACGACCTCGTTGGTTTTGACCAGGGTGTCAATGCGTTGTTGTGCGTCGCTCATGCTGAAATCCTTTGCTGCGTAAATTCAAAACAGCCCCAATTATTTCATTTTCAGGGCCCGATCGGAATGCGGGCCCGGGCATGTGCCAGACGACGCAGGGTTTTTCCGATAATGGCGGCTTGTCAAGATTCTCAAAACCAACGGAAATCCCCATGAAAATTAGCAAAAACAGCGCTGTCACCGTCCGCTACAAGGTCTCCAACGCCCAGGGCAAAGTGCTGGAAGAAAGCCAGGAACCCATGGCCTACCTGCACGGCGGCTATGGCAATCTGTTTCCCAAAGTGGAAGAAGCGCTGGAAGGCCAGGAAGTCGGCTTCAAGGTGCTGGTGGAGCTGTCTGCGGACGACGCCTTTGGCCACCGTGACGAAGCATTGCTGCAAACCATTCCCAAAACCCAGTTCCCGCCCGGCGTCAAAGTCGGTGGTCAGATCGAGGGCCAGGACGCACAAGGCCACAGCCGGGCATTCACCGTGCTCAAAATCAAGGGCGACCAGGTGATGCTCGACGGCAACCACCCCTTGGCCGGTCAGGCGCTGCGCTTTCAGGTGCAGGTGATTGAAGTGCGTGCAGCGTCGGAAGAAGAAGTGGCCCACGGCCATGTGCACGGCGCGCACGGCCACCACCACTAAGTTCGCCAAGCGCCAAGGCCGCAGCCATTGCCGCCTTTGCGCCTAGAATCGCGCCTGCTAGAGGTGTCACCGCCGGTGACTGAGAAATACTCTTTGAACCTGATCTGGGTCGTACCAGCGTAGGGAAGCAAGTCCGCTTTCGCCTATGCCTGCGCGGCCCGGTTCGCAACCTTTTAGGACGACCATGGCCCACACGCAAACTCCCTCCCTCACCCCCGCCCAACTCTGGTCCGACGTGGAACAGGTGCGTGCCAGTGCGCCCTTTGTCCACAGCATCACCAACCATGTGGTGATGAACCTCAACGCCAATGTCTTGCTGGCAGCCGGTGCGTCGCCCGTCATGGCCCACGCGCACGAAGAAGTAGCCGACATGGCCAGCATTGCGCAAGCGCTGGTGCTCAACATCGGTACCTTGGAGCCCTATTGGATCGAGAGCATGCGCCTGGCGCTGCTCACTGCCCACGGACGCGGCATTCCGGTGGTGCTGGACCCGGTGGGGGCGGGCGCTACCGCGTACCGCAACCAAAGCCTGGCCATGTTGATGGCCACCGCCGCGCCCAGCGTGATCCGCGGCAATGGCTCCGAGGTCATGAGCCTGGCGGGCTCGGCCATCAAAACCCGCGGTGTGGACAGCAGCGCTGCGGCCGACGACGCTTTAGGCGCCGCCCAGGCTTTGACGCAAGAAACCCAGGGCGTGGTGTGCGTGAGCGGCGTTACCGACCACGTGCTGGACGCCGGCCACCGCTGGGCCCGCCTGTCCAATGGCCACGCCTGGATGACCAAGATCACCGGCATCGGCTGCTCGGCCACCAGTTTGATTGGCGCGTTTTGCGTGGTTCAGCCGGACCTGTGGCGCGCCACCGTGGCTGCCATGGCCTTTTGGGGCGTGGTGGGCGAAGTGGCTGCAGAGCAAGCGCAGGCGGCTGGTCAGGGCGTGGGCAGCATGCAGGCCTATATGCTGGACGCGCTGCAGCTGATGAACGCCGACACCTTTACCCAGCGCCTCAAGCTCGAAGTGGCCGCGTGGTAAGCAGTACGGCATTGCCCGGCTACCGGGACCGCATGCGCTCGGTGCTGGGCGTGTACTTGGTGACCGACGAAGCCAGCTGCGCCGGGCGCAGCCTGACCGATGTGGTCATGGCAGCGGTGCAGGGCGGGGTGAGCTGCGTGCAGCTGCGCGAAAAAACCCTGAGCACCCGCGACTTTTGCGCCAAAGCCACCACGCTGCAAACGCTGCTGGCGCCCCTGGGCATTCCTTTGGTCATCAATGACCGCGTCGACGTAGCCCTGGCCTGCGGTGCGCCTGGCGTGCACCTGGGCCAGTCCGACATGCCAGTGGCCACGGCCCGCAAACTGCTGCCGCCCCATGTTTTTTTGGGCTGGTCGGTGGAGACCCTACAGCATGTGGCCCAAGCCAGCCAGGCCAAATTTGAAGGCGTGGACTACCTGGGCGTGAGCCCGGTTTTTGCCACACCGACCAAGACCGACACCAGCACACCCTGGGAATTGCAGGGCCTGCGCCAGGTGCACGCCGCGACTGCGCTGCCACTGGTGGCCATTGGCGGCATCCATGCAGGCAACGCCGCCGAGGTGCTGGCTGCGGGCGCCGACGGACTCGCGGTCGTCAGTGCCATTTGTGGCGCCGCCGATCCCGCTCTTGCAACACGAGAACTGCGCACCCTGTGGGAGCAACACCATGAACGCAAGTAAATCCATTCCCGCGTTGACCCAGCAGTACCCCCGCGTCTTGACCATTGCCGGGTCAGACAGTGGCGGCGGCGCGGGCATCCAGGCCGACCTGAAAACCTTTTCTGCGTTGGGCTGCTTTGGCATGAGCGCCATTACCGCGCTCACTGCCCAAAACACCTGCGGCGTGAGCGCCATCCACGCGGTGCCGCCCGAGATGCTGCGCCAGCAAATCGACGCGGTGGTGCAAGA
>CANBQX010000076.1 GCA_947371775.1 Comamonadaceae bacterium | reverse complement strand
TCCTTGGCCTTCATGTGCTTTTTATAGGGTGTTTGCTTTTGCAATTCGGGGCTCATGGCCTCGAAAGCGTGGCAGTTGCGGCATTCGCGGGAATTGGTCTCTTTCATGCGGGCCCACTCGTGGGTCGCGAGTTCCATGCGTTTTTCCTCGAATTTTTCCTTGGTATCGATATAGCCGGTGAGCTTACCCCACACCTCAAAGCTGGCCTTCGCCTTGCGGATCATTTTATGCGTCCATTCCTTGGGCACATGGCAGTCCGAGCAAATAGCCCGCACACCGGTCCGGTTGGAATAATGGATCGTCTCTTTGTATTCCTGGTACACGTTGTCCCGCATTTCATGGCATGTGGTGCAGAACTCCAGGGTGTTGGTCATTTCCATCCCGGTGTTGAAGCCCCCCCAGAACAAAATTCCCACCACAAAGGACAGGCTGGAAATCGCCAGCAGCGAATATTTGGCGCTGGGTTTTTTGATAAAAGTCCAAAAGCGCTTGAGGGCACCGGGGTTGCTGTCCATTTGTCTGGCTCCTTGCTGTTGATCCAAGAGGTTCGGGACCGATCGCGGTCCCGTCCTTTTTAATGACTGAGGGTGGGTGCTCCTGGCCAGTGCCCTAGAAGTTGTAGATATAGGTCAGGGTGACCACGTTGAGCGAATAGTTGGGCGCGGTCTGGTTGGTCGCCAACATGGAGCTCGGATTCGTTCCATATTGCAAGCCGTTGTAGTAGTAGTCGTCGCTGGCCAGTTTTTGGAACAGATAAGCCACGGCCACCTTGCTGGCTTTGTCCACCTGGTAGTTGCCGGTGAGCTTGAAGCTGATGACCTCGGCCTTGATTTCCGGCAGGCTGCCGCAGGACAAAATACGGGGGTCGCTGCACACCACGCCACCAGTGGTCGCGGTGCTGTAGTTCAGCAGCGTGCCGTAGTTCGACCGACCGAGTGAGTAGCTCAGGTCGCCAACCAATTCCAATTGCCCCCCCATCAGACCGCCTTTTTTGGAGCTGATGCCCAAAGTCAGGTCTTCGGTTTTGAGGTTGTTGGTCCAGGTTGCGCCCGCTGGAATGGCAATGGCAGTGGCGGACGCCGCGCCGGCCCCCTGGGCGAGCGAGCGCTGCTGGTCCGTCAGTTGGCGCTCGTTGGACTGTTGCGTAGCGTAGGCTGTGACCGAGCTGTTTTCACTGTAGGTATAGGTCGCATCCAAGTTCAAGCCACGGCCATTACCCCACTGCACGCCATACGTGGAGTCGTAACGATCCGCAATGAGACGCGCACTGACACCCAAGGTAAAGGCCTCGTTAGCCTGCCAGTTGAAACCACCCTTGGTCACTTGCTGAACGCGCGATGCGTCGAAGAAGGGATAAAAACCTTGGTAATCGCCTCCATTGAGCCCTTTGATCGTCCCCACCGTGGTGCCGGTATCGCCACCCCGCACACCGATCATGGAAACAATGGCGTTGGGGTCCGAATTGGTAGACCGCTTGCTGTAGGAATAACCCAGGTTGGTGGCCAGTTCTTCGGTCGCCATGGCGCGGTAGGTGGCGCTGAGCTTGTCATCGTTGCTGGATACCGCCACCACGCAGTTGGTGCCTGCAGGGTAATTGCTGCCGCCCACCGCGTACTGATCGCACCAGCGCGACACATCTTCGCGGTTGTAGGCCAAGCGAACCCGCTGTGTCTTGTCGATGCGGTAGTCGCCTGCCAATTCAGCCTGGTTCTTTTTAAAGCTCAGGGGGGTGTTGGGGTAATAGGCGATATTGCCAGTACCGATCGCCTGGAAGTTGTAAATCGCCGAGGCCGTTTGGTTGTCGCGCAAGTCGTACTTGTAACTGGCCGACAAGGTCAAATCGTGGGTGGTTTGGTCGGTCAGTTTCAGGTCGGCGTGCTGTGTCACCACGACACCGCCTAGCGATGTATTGGCATTGCCCGGCGCAACTCCGGAGTTGACGTACATGAACGAATCGACCACAAAGGGGTCGTTCTGCGTATTGCGGGCGGTGGACACCGAGCCGGTCAGTTTTGTCGTCGGCGTCAATCCGTAGCCGCCACTGAGGCTGAGCTGATGAAAGTCATTGCCCGGCGCTGTGCTCATGGTCTGCACGTTATTGGCCGTGGCAAAGGTCGTGAAATTCACCCGGTCAAAGCCGTCCCGGAAGATGGAGCCGAAGTAAGCCGCGCTCAGGTTCGCGTTGTCGCCCGTCCAGTTGAGCGCCAGGTTGATGGTGTCCGTCTGGTACTGGGTGGGATTGGGCAGCACCGAGACCGCTTCACCCGCTGGCGCCGTGCCGGAAGAGGCAAAACCCGCTGAGCCGAACGCCATCAACTTGGAGCCAGTTTGCTCCAAATGGTTGTAGTCAAACTTCAGGCCGAGGCGCGAGTTGATTTCCATCCCCGCGTTCACCGTCGTATTTTTTCGGGTGGTGTCAATGTTGACGTTTTGGTAGGCCCCGAGTTGAGGTCCACTCAAAGTGGCTGTGTTAGGTGCCAAGCCAAATCCGGGCAGGGTGAAGCTGTTAGACCCCGCTGCGCCGACATAAGGCGTTTGGTAGCTGTCCGACAGGTTGTGCTTGAGCTCGTCGTAATTCAAACCAATATTCCATTGGCCTTGGTCGCTGTAGTTGGCGCCCAACTCCCGCGAGGTCGTGCCCAGTTCGCTCGCTTTGATTTCCCAGCGCTGGGTACCCGTGCCGGCGCCGTAAGCGTCACCGCCACGGATGTTGGCATTGAGCACGGTACTGCCTTCGGCTTTGTTCAGACCGTTGTATTCGCCAAATTTGGCCGAAGCCACCGAAGGGGCTCGAATGCCGATTTCAACCATGCTGTGGGCACGGGTCAGTTCGTCGGCGCCCTCTTCTTGCGCAAAGGCCATGGCAGGCGTCAAGCAGACTGCCAGCACAGCCGCAGCCACGCGACTGAGGGTAAAAAGTTCCTGGTTAGATTTCATGATGAATCCCCTTGAATTAGCGTTGGAGGTAACCGCCCGCAGGGCTGTTGGTTCCGTGAACCTGCCGATGGCAGTTCATGCATGCGTTGCCCACCAGGTTCTTGCTGGGGTACAGCGCGGCGCCTGAGGGACCGACCGTTGAGAGCCCGCCTTGGCGTCCTGCGGCGTTGGGACCGGCAGGCGTGCCGCTGGCATGGGTGCCGTCATGGCACTCCTGGCACAAGAAGGGAGGACGCGATTTCAACAAAGGCGAGATGTTGGAACCATGGGGTGTGTGGCAATTGGCGCAGTCTTCGCTTACGGGCTGATGCTCAAACAGGAAGGGGCCGCGTTTTTCTGCATGGCATTGGTAGCAGGTCTCGGTCACCGTGTTTTTCTTCAACATCTTGGGGCCGGTAGAGCCATGCGGGTTGTGGCAGTCCGCGCAGCCGACTTTGCCTTCTGCCACCGGATGGTGCGAGAGTTTTTTGCCGTCAGCGCGCTGGTCCTTGTGGCAGCTGTAGCAGACTTCGGATTGGGTTTTCTTGTCTTGCAGTTTGTCTTTGGGTCTGTGCACCACGTGGCAGTCGTTGCAGGCCACTCCGGCGTTTTGGTGTTGTCCGCCGTCCCAGTTGTTGCGTTTTCCGCCTTTGTGGCAGCTCAGGCACTGGTCCGCGCGCTCTTTGTCACCAGAGGCCGAATACACCCCTTTCTTGAACACATGGTCGGGTGCGGGGCGGCCTTTGCCGCTGGTGTCGCCCTTCAAGTGGTCTGCGCTGGCGCCGTGGCAGGACTGGCAGGTGGGTGTGCGGGAGTCACCGCGCACCCCGTGCTTGGTCTGGTACAGGCTGAGAATGGGCGCGTTTTCGCTTTCGTCATGGCACTTGGTGCACACCGCGTCTTTTTTCAAAGCGTCTTGCGCCAAGGCAGATTTGCTGGCGCCCGCCGCGAGTTCGGGCAAGTTGTTGTCCTGCGCCCAGGCGGGTGCAGCGAACAGGCCTGCCAACACGGCGCAGGCAGCGAGCAGTTTGGAGATTTTTTTCATGACGATTCCCAGCAAAAGGTAGTGCTTCGGGGTGGGCAATTACTGCGACAAGATCCACTGCACCAGGTTCTTGATCTGGGCCATGTCTTTGGGCGGAGATGTCTTGACGATCTTGTGTTCTTCTTCGTGTCCGTCAGGGAACTTGGCTTTTTCACCGGACATGATGTGCTCGATCAAACGGGCTTCCGCACCCGCCTTGCCCTTGAATTTTTCAGCCACGCTCTTGTACGAGGGGCCGTCTTTGTCTTTGTCAATGGCGTGGCATTTCAGGCAGTTGTTCTGTCGGGCCAGGGCCTTGGCCGCTTCCACGTCCACTTCTGCGTGGGCCGAAAACGCTGCGAAACACAGTGCAGCGCCCGCTGCGAGTGTTGTGAAACGGTAAGAGTTGCGTTGTGCCATGGTGTTCACCTTGTCAAAAGTTGGATTCGGCTTTGACAGACGCATGCCTGCCTAAGACTGGAACCAAGTGTCAACAAGGTGGCCGCCCAATACCATCGGACAGCGATGAAAACAGGCCTCGGAATATTCCTAGGCGAACCTGCGGTGAAGGTGGGAGCGCGACGCGGCCGCTCAGGATTGAGGCGGATGGGTGGGCGTATCGTCCAGCAGGTGGTGCTCCAAGGCATAGCGCACCAGCTCCACCTGCCCCGCCATGCCCATTTTGTGCAGGATGTTGGTTTTGTGGGTGCTGACGGTCTTGATGCTCAGCGACAGTTCATCGGCGATGGCCGACATGCTGACGCCGCGCACGATACGACTAAACACCTCAAACTCCCGGTTGCTGAGCGCCGTGTGCGGCAGGTCGTGGCCCACCGGTGACACGTCCATCGCCAACAGCTCAGCCACTTTGGGGCTGATGTACCGGCCGCCCTGCGCCAGGCGACGCATGGCCGGCAACAGCAAATCCATGTCCCCTTCTTTGGACAAATAGCCCCGTGCCCCGGCCCGGATGGCGCGTACCGCGTATTGCTCCTCGTGGTGCATGCTGAAGATCAGTACCGGCAGGCGTGGCCGCTCGGCCTGAATCAACTTGATCAACTCCAGCCCATTGCGCCCTGGCATTGAAATATCGAGCACCACCAGCGACCAGTCACGCTGGCGCACCAAGTCCAGCACCGCGTTGCCGTTGCCGGCCTCCCCTGCGACTTCGAAATCGGGCGTATCCGCCAAAATATTTTTAAGGCCATTTCGAATAATGGCGTGGTCGTCGGCAATCAGCACTTGCCATTTGGGGGTGTTCATGCGTGCGCCTCCTGCTGCGCCAGGTCCATGGTGACTTCCACCGTCGTGCCACCGCCGTCGTGGCGAAAAACGCGCAAATTGGCACCGACGGCGCGGGCACGCTCGCGCATGCTGACCATGCCAATGCCACCCATGTTCGGCGTGTCCGGCACACCGATGCCGTTGTCCACGATGCGCAGTACCAATCGATGGGGAACCTGCTCCAGAGAGACCAGAACCGCTGTGGCCTGGGCATGACGAACCACATTGGTCAGCGACTCTTGCACGATGCGAAACAAAGCGGTCGACAACACCTCGCCCTGCACCAGGTTGGGGCTGCCGAGGTTGAGGTCGACTTGCAAGCCACTGTGCTTGGCGAGTTCGCGGGTTTGCCAGGCCACCGCATCCGCAAAACCCAGCTCGTCCAGGATGGCTGGGCGCAGTTCAGAGCCGATGCGTCGCACCGAACTGATGGCGCCGTTGAGCGTTTGGCGCATGCCATCCAAGTGCTCCTGGTCCACCCCACGCCCTTCTTTCATCCGCCCCACCAGCCACAGCAAATTGAGCTTCAAGCCGGTGAGCTGCTGACCCAGGTCGTCGTGCAACTCGCGCGATATGCGGGTGCGTTCGTCCTCGCGCACCGTTTGTTGGTCGACATACAAAGCGCGCAACTGGGAGTTGATGGTTTGCAGCTCTAACTTGGCGCGGCGCTGCTCGGTCACGTCGCGCAGCACAGCGGTCATTTGCAGCTTGCCGCCAATTTCTGTTTTAGAGATGGACGATTCGATCGGAAACTCGGTGCCGTCACGCCGCTGGCCGAAGATCTCCAGCTGCCCGGCCATCGCGCGCGGGCTGTCCTGTGTTTTGCCAAACGCCGTGGCCAATTGGTCGTGGCGCGGGCGCGCTTGCGACGGCAGCAATAGGGACAGCGGTTGGCCCAGCGCCTGCGCTTGGCTAAATCCAAACATGGCTTCTGCTGCCGGATTGAAGAGGCGAATGTTCAAGGCTTCATCCACCGCCACGATCGCATCTTTGACCGACTCCACCGTATGCACATACAGGTTGTCCGCATCCGTCAATGCCGTGGCCAAGGCGGCCTCGCGCAGCAATTTTTGGCTCAAAAAATAGGCCACAAACAGGGTAAACACACACAGTAACACCACGGCAATAAGAATGGGGATGGCGACCTCGCGCCACGAGGCCAGGCTTTGCTCCTCGTCGTCACTTACGGCAAGCAGGATAGGAAACTCTTGCAAGTGCCCCAAGGCAAACACGGCGCGCGCACCGTCGCCGCCTGCATGCACCAGCGTTTGCACTCCGTCTGCGCTAGTGGGGACATGCTGCTGGTTCAACTCCATGGCCTTGGCGCCCAAGTCGTTTTCGCGGTGGGGCCAACTGGCGAGCAAAGTCCCGTCTTCCAGGTACATCGTGATCGGCCGCACAAAGTCGAGCCGGGCGCGGACGAAGGACGCCTCCACATCTGCCAAATCGACCTCGGCCACCATGACACCGCGGAACTGGCCATCGGCCGCCTCCAGGGCACGCGACATTCGCACCGTCCAGCGGCCATCGCCGGGGTGGCGGCTGGGTCGATCCAGCGCAACGCCCTTGGTTTGCCCCACGCCAAACGCCGTGAAGTAGGCCGCTGTGCGCGCATGGCTTGTATCCGCGTCCGGCGTCTTGGATGCATTGACCATCTGGCCGTGTGCATCCAATAAAAACAGCGAATGGATTTGGGGGTGTCCGGCAACCCGCGTGGCCAACAGGAGCCGGGTCAACTCGCTATCGAGTGCCAATTGGCTGCCGTAGTTCGATGCCAGCCGCTCCTGTACATCGATCATCACCTGGTCCACCGTTTCCAGTTGCTTGTGGGTTTGCTCCATCAGCATTTCGGTGAGGCTGACGGTCTCAAGCCGGGAATGGCGCAACTCTCCGGCGCGCAGGCTCCACAACAGCAAGGCCGTGGTGGCCAGTACCGCCACAATGGTCAGTGCTGCAAAGACGCTGACTGCCTGGTTGGGCCGGATGACAAAACGCATAAAGGTGATCCCAAAAGGCCCGCCCAAGCGCCAATACGCGGTCCGAGCGCAAAGCCTCGTTGCCGTGGCTGCCTAAAAGACCACTGTAGCAGAAGGGGTTCTCGGGGCCTACTGCGCCACCGGCGCCACCGTCACCCGCACCGTCAAGGTGTGGTTCGCCCCGCCTTGCAAGACCCCACGCAAGGGCGACACATCGGCAAAGTCCCGTCCCACCGCCAAACGCACATAGTCCGGGCCAGGCGTTCCCAGGCCTGCGCGGGCACATAACCCGACTGCAGGTCGGGTTGCCCCGAGCACACCGCTCATCGGTGTGGCCACGGAACATTTGCGGCCGCGCTAGGTCTATGCCATGTCTAGATTACTGTTGCGACGGCGCAAGAACCGGCTCTCAATGAGTTTCCACAAAATGACAGCGCCAGCCAGCGTCAGAGCAACCGCAAGCAACAGACCGCCCCACGGGCTGCGCTCGAACACGCCCGTCTGGGTCAAAGTTTGGATGATGGGGAAATGCAAGATGTAAACGCCATAGGAGAAATCGCCATATTTGCCAAAGCCTCCCAAGTAGAGGGCGAACCCTGTACAAATCACCAAGGTGCCGACGACCGCAGGCATGATGAATCCGAGCGGGATAAATTTTCCGATAACAAAAAGCGCCACGCAGATTGCGGCCACGAGCTTCCACCGGTTTTGCAGATAAGGCCACCCGTAGTAGCAGGCTGCCCCCGCCATGAAGTAGCGCAACTCGCCCGGCAATTGATGCTGAAGCGGTCCACCGACGAAGCTTGCATAGATCGATGACAGGACATAGGTACTGAGCAACACGGGCGCCGCCCCCACCCGCCCGATGATCCAGACCAATGCAGGTACCGAGAGGTAAAACGCAATCTCCACCTTCAAGGTCCAAAGGGCACCGTTGACCGCGTGAACCACATTGCCTTGAAACAGACCCGGAAGTTCCGGATGCAGAAAATTCAAGTAGCTCAGATTGGCCGCCAGGTAGGCCCACCAGTCGCGGGTGAAGAAAAAGTCTTGCGCACTGCTAAAGGCACTGAGCAGCAAAGCACTCAAAACAATGACAGTGACGTAGGCAGGCACCAGACGGCGCACCCGCTTTTCGACGTAAGACTTCATCGAGCTTGAGCGCTCGTAGCTCATTAAAATCAGAAACCCGCTGACGGCGAAAAATCCTTGAACGGCAATCTCCGAGCTCAAGAAATCCTGGATAGGGGCCAGCGCCGGCTGCCCAGACAGGATGCTCGCGTGGACCCAACAAACCACCATGGCCAAGCAAAAGCGGACCAGGTCGAAGTTGTTGCGTGCCGGTATGTTTTTGCTCCCCGAGAACATACCGTTGCACATTGCAAAGAAATTCATCAGACGGACACCGGCGCCACCGTCACCCGCACCGTCAAGGTGTGGTTCGCCCCGCCTTGCAAGACCCCACGCAAGGGCGACACATCGGCAAAGTCCCGACCCACTGCCAAACGCACATAGTCCGGGCCCGGCGTTCCCAGGCCTGCGCGATTGTTCGTCGGATCCAAGTCCAGCCAGCCGCCATGGGGCAGGCCGCGGCTGCCACCCAAGTCGGGCAGGTACA
The DNA here is from genome assembly GCA_947371775.1 of Comamonadaceae bacterium. Classification (GTDB taxonomy): domain Bacteria; phylum Pseudomonadota; class Gammaproteobacteria; order Burkholderiales; family Burkholderiaceae_C; genus Allorhodoferax. The sequence continues at coordinate 117 of CANBQX010000076.1, read as the reverse complement.
CCGAAACCCAGGCATGCGAGGCATCCGCACCCGTCAGCCGGGGCTGGCCCGGTGGTGGCTCGGTGAGCAGGTAACCACTCACGTAGCGCGCGGCCAAACCCAGCGAGCGCAGGCAGG
>CANBQX010000075.1 GCA_947371775.1 Comamonadaceae bacterium | reverse complement strand
AGCTCCGCCACCCGCTCAGGGCGGATCACATCGCGGTAGACCTTGCGGTAAATCTCGAAGGCCGACACGCTGCGCAGAACCGCACTCCAGTGGTAAAAGTCGCCTTCGTGCTCGATCGAAGGATTCGCATCCATGAAGTCCGCGCCGCCGCCATGGAACTTAACGTCCACCAAACGTGCCGTGTTGTCGGCCCGCTCCAGGAATGTGCCCAGGCGCATGAAGTGCAGCGACTCGTCCATCAGCATGGTGCCGACTGTCACACCACGCGAGAGGTGGGAGCGAAATTTCACCCACTCAAAAAACTGCGAAGGGTCACGCTCAAAACTGTCGCTCGAGGCCATGCGTTTGACCTCGAGCCAGGTTTGGTTGTGGGTCTCCCACACCTCAGTGGTCAAGGTGCCACGCACGGCGCGGGCGTTTTCACGGGCGGCGCTCAGGCACGACAGGATGCTCGATGGGTTGCTCTCATCCCGCACCATGAAGTCCATGACCTCTTTGGCCCGCACCGCCTTGTGGCGCTGGGTATAAGCGGGTAGCAACTCGCTGATGCTCAGCAAGCCGCGCCAGCTGCGTTCTTCGGACGCTTCGGTTTGGCCCAAGAGTGCGGTCTGGTAATTCACGTCCAGCATGCGGGCGGTGTTTTCGGCGCGCTCGGTGTAGCGCGACATCCAATACAAATGGTCGGCAGTGCGGCTGAGCATGGTTAGTCCTCCAGAATCCAGGTGTCTTTGGTCCCACCGCCCTGCGACGAGTTCACCACCAGCGAGCCCTCTTGCAAGGCCACACGCGTGAGGCCGCCGGGCACCATTTGCACGGTTTTGCCGCTGAGCACATAGGGCCGCAAATCAATATGGCGCGGCGCAATGCCGCTGTCCACATAGGTCGGGCAGGTCGAGAGGCTGAGTGTGGGTTGGGCAATGTAGCCACCCGGATTGGCCAGCAAGGCCTGGCGGAAGTTTTCAATCTCGGTGCTGCTGGCTGCAGGGCCGACCAGCATGCCGTAGCCGCCTGCGCCGTGCACTTCCTTGACCACCAGGTCTTTCAGGTTCGCCAGGGTGTAGGCCAGGTCGTCGGGCTTGCGGCACTGAAAGGTCGGGACGTTGTTCAAAATGGGCTTCTCGCCCAGGTAGAACTCGATCATTTGCGGCACATAGGGGTAGATCGACTTGTCGTCCGCAATGCCCGTGCCCACGGCGTTGCAGATGGTGACGTTGCCCGCGCGGTAGGCGTTGAGCAAACCGGGGCAGCCCAGGGTGGACGTGGGGCGGAACACCGTGGGATCCAAAAAGTCATCGTCCACGCGGCGGTAAATCACGTCCACCCGGCGCAGGCCACGCGTGGTGCGCATGTAAACAAAGTTGTCTTTGACCACCAGGTCTTGCCCTTCGACCAACTCCACGCCCATTTGCTGGGCCAAAAAGGCGTGCTCAAAGTAGGCGCTGTTGTACATGCCGGGCGTGAGCACCACCACCGTGGGCTCGGCCGTGCTGGCGGGACAGCTGGCGCGCAGGGTTTCGAGCAGCAAGTCGGGATAGTGGGCAATGGGTGCCACGCGGTGGCTGTTGAACAGCTCTGGAAAGAGCCGCATCATCATCTTGCGGTCTTCCAGCATGTAGCTCACGCCGCTGGGCACGCGCAGATTGTCTTCGAGCACGTAGTACTCGCCCTGCCCTTGCGCATTGGGTGCGCGCACGATGTCGATGCCTGAAATGTGCGAATAAATCTGGTGCGGAACGGCCACGCCGACCATCTCTTTGCGGAACTGGGCGTTGTGCTCGATCTGCTCGCGCGGCACGATACCGGCGCGAATAATGTCCTGCTCGTGGTAGACGTCATGAATGAAGCGGTTGAGCGCAGTGACGCGCTGCACCAGGCCTTTTTCCATGGACTTCCACTCGTGCGCCGGAATCACGCGGGGAATCAGGTCAAAAGGAATCAATCGCTCGGTGCCTGCACCGTCTTCGTCTTTTTCGCCATAGACCGCAAAGGTGATGCCGACGCGGCGGAAGATCATCTCCGCTTCTTCGCGCCGGTGCGCCATGGTCTCGGCACTTTGGCGCGACAGCCACTGGGCATAGGCAAGGTAGTGCTCGCGCACCTGCGCGTTGTCGGCCAGGTCGCCGTAGGGCAACTTGGCCACCATTTCGTCAAATGTATGCATGGGTACAGACCTTCACTTTCCATCGTGTTACGCAAGACTCAGGCCAATCTGGCCCCTTCAATTCACAAGCTTGGGCTCAAGGCAGCCGGTGGTGCCAGTAACGCCGCCCTGTTTCGCGCGCACAAGCCCCATTGTGGGGCAGCTTGGACGCCCAGGTAAACGCACCACAATGGGGCGTGTCGACGATCTGCAGGCGCCTGCCCTCGCCGTTGCGCTCCCCCAATGCCTGGTAACGGGCCAGCACCTCGGATGCCGGATGGCCATAGCGGTTGCGGTATCCGGCTTGGATCAACACCCACTCAGGCTGCACCGCGGCCAAAAACTCGGGGCTGCTGGATGTTTTGCTGCCATGGTGGGGCGCCAGCAGCAGCGTAGAGCGCAGCCCCTGTCCTTGGCGGGCAAGCAGGGCCGCTTCCTGCAGCCGTTCAATGTCGCCCACCAACAAAGCGCTTTGCCCGCCCGCGTCGATGCGCAGCACGCAGGACAAGGCGTTGGGTTTGGGCGGCGGCTGCGCGTCATAGTCTTGCGCGTGCGGATGCAAAACTTGGAAATGCACGCCGTCCCAGTCCCAGGCCTGCCCCGCTTCGCAGCGCTGCGTGGTACGCCCTGCCAGCAGCGGATGGTCGGTGGACAGCGAGCTCCAGAGATCGGCTTCGGCTTGGGTCGCCAGCACAGCCGCCGCGCCGCCCACGTGGTCGGTGTCGCGGTGGCTGAGCACGACGCGGTCGAGGTGGATTTGCCGGGACTGCAGAAGGGGCACCAGCACGCGGTGCCCGGCATCGCTGTCCAAGCTGTAGCGCGGGCCGGTGTCGTAGAGCAAGGCGTGGTGGCGGGTGCGTACCAGCACTGCATTGCCCTGCCCCACATCGGCCGCCAGCAATTCAAAGGTGCCGTCAGCCGGCGCCGGTGGCTGCCACAGGGGTACTGCCAGCAGCACAGGCAGGCCCAGCAAGCGCAAACTCCAGGGTGCGGGCGCGACCAGCATCAAACCACCCAGCGTGGCGCCTGCCGCCAGCCACAGCGGCGGCACCGCCCACTGCACCACCGCTGCGGGCCACAGCGCCATCGCCTGCAAAACAGCCATCAAGCCCTGCGCTGCCCAAGCTGCGCCGTCCAGTGCCCCCGGAAACACCACGCCGACCATGGCCAGGGGCGTCAACACCAAGGTCACCCATGGCACGGCCAGCATATTGGCCAGCAAACCCACCAGCGACACCTGGCCAAATAAAAACAGCGTCAAAGGCGCCAACGCCAGCGTGATGGTCCACTGCTCCCGCACCAGGGTGTGCACACCCGGCCCCAAACGCAGGAACAAAGCGTGTCCGTAGCGGCGACTCCAATGCACGGGGGTGTCCTGCATTGGCAAGGCCACCGTGTCTAAATCGTCACGCGGGTCCGTATCCGAGGCAGCTTGAACCGGTGCACGGTGTCTGATCAGTGCGGTGAGGTGGTCACCCGGATCACTGGCAAACAAGACGCCCACAGCGACAAAGCTCAGCCAAAACCCTGCCTGCAGCAAAGCCCAGGGATCGCTGACCACCACCGCCAACAAGGCCAACAGCCACAGCTGCGGCCAGGGCCAGCGCACGCCGCTGATGCGCAGCAGCCCGACGCATGCCAGCATCACACAGGTGCGCTGCGCAGGCACGCCCCACCCGGAGAAAAGCGAATACGCCAGCGCCAGCAGCATGCCCCCGAGCAGCGCCGCCGTGGGCGCAGGCAGCCACAGGCACAGGCGCTGCGAACGCCGCCACAGGACGCCAATCAACCACCGGGCACCCCAGGCAAACATGGTGATGTGCAGGCCCGAAATACTCACCAGATGCGCCACGCCGGTGGCGCGAAAAACGTCCCAATCGGCGCGCTCAATCGCGGCCTGGTCGCCCACCACCAGCGCAGCGATCAACCCTGCGGACGGCGCATCCATCACCTGTGACAGGATGCGCCCCCGCACGAACTGCCGCAGGCTCGCCACCGGATAGGCCCAGGTATCTGCCAGTAGCTGCGGTGGCACGTCGCGCGGCCCTGCGCGCACATAGGCCGTGGCCTGAACGCCTTGCGTCCACAACCACAGCTCGTAGTCAACGCCCTGCGGATTGCGACTGCCGTGGGGCGCTTTGGGGCGCAGTGTGAAACGCCAGCGTTGCCCCGGCAGCAGCGCTTGGGGCTGGCCTTGCAGTTCCCAGTCGCTCACTTCGGACCCCGCCCCGCGCGGCGCCAGGCCCCGGTACCAACCCACATCCATGCGCGGCGGCACCTGAACAGCCTGCCCGTCCAGCTGGGCCGACTCCACCTGCAACCGAAACCGCAGCCCGCCGGCGGTGTTTTGCGTCAGGTCGCGCACCACACCCACCACTTGCAGATCGCGTCCCTCGAGTGCGGGGTTCAAACGATTGGCGTCAAAAACGCAGGCCCGCAGCCCTACCAGCGCAAAGGCGGCACCCGCAACACTGAACACCCCAATGCCTTGCGCCAGCCACCACCAAGGTGCGAACCCACGCTTTGCGATAAAGCCATTTCGGCGCAGCATGCGAATGCCAAAAAAACACCCCATGGCAGCCAGCAGGCAAACCGCCAGCGCTGCACCGTACGCGGCCATCGACCACAAGTCTGGCTGCTGCAACTGCAAGGCCACGCCCGCAACGGCTGCCACGCTCCACAGCGAGCCTTGACCCCAAGGCAAATAACTATCGGAATTGGAAACAGTCATCGCGCGATCTTATCGATCCACTCCCGCTGCTTTGGCGGAGCGACAATAAGGGCTACGCCACGCAGTGGTGTGCCCCTCCCCCCCACAAACTGCCTTGATGGAATTGCCATGAACATTTACGACACCCTCGCCAGCCTGAACATCACCCTGCCCCGGGTCGCAACACCCGCTGCGGCCTATGTGCCTTTTGTGCAAACCGGCAACCTGGTTTTCTTAAGCGGCCATATTGCGAAAAAAGACGGCAAGGCCTGGGTCGGTCAGCTGGGTGCCACCATGGACACGGCCGAAGGAAAACAAGCTGCGCGCGCCATTGCCATTGACTTGCTGGGCACACTGCATGCCGCAGTGGGCGACCTCAACCGGGTCACGCGCATCGTGAAGCTGATGTCCTTGGTCAATTCCACCGGCAGCTTCACCGAGCAGCACCTGGTGACCAATGGTGCGAGCGAATTGATCGGCGAAATTTTTGGCGCGCGCGGCGCCCATGCCCGCAGCGCCTTTGGCGTGGCGCAAATCCCCATGGGGGCCTGTGTCGAGATTGAAATGATTGCCGAGGTCGCGGCCTAAGCCTCAGGCCACAGCACGCTGCCCCGGTAGGCATGCCAGGTGGCGTGCCCCAACCAGGCGCCGACGACCAACAGGCCCAAGCCCCAGGGCAGCAGGGCTGCCAAGACCATCACGGTCAGCAGCAGGCCCCAAAACACCATCACGCCAAAGTTGGTAAACACCACCTGCAGGCTGGTAATGGCGGCAGAGATGGCGTCGGTGTCGCGGTCCAGAATCATGGGAATAGACACCGCAGCGGTCGCGAAAACAATCCCCGCAAAGCCGCTGCCCACGATCAGGTAAACCACCAAAAACTCCCAGTTGTCGATGTTGAACACCGCCTGGATCACGCTGGCGGTGGATGGCATGCCGGTATTGAAAAACACGGCAAACACCACCAGCGATGCACGACCCCAGAGCAACTCGAGCACGATCAGCACCAACACCAACAAGCCCATGCTGCGCAAATTGCGATCCCAGCAAGTGAGCGAATGGGCCAACTCTGGCACCAAGCCCTGTTCATATCGGCGGCTCACGTCGTACAGGCCCATCGCCAAAAAAGGACCAACCAGCAAGCACCCCGAGGCCATGGAAATGACGTACTCCGGGGAATGGCGAAACACCGTGGCCAGCAGTACCGCCATCAGCCAAAAACACAGACCGTAAAACAGCGCTATTGCCTTGGCGCGGCGCAGGTCTTGCCAGCCGCGTGCCAGCCACACCCAGGGGTCGCGCCATTGCAGCACCGCTACCGTATTGCCTGGCGTCTCGGGCGGTGGCGGCACATACGGCGCAGGGCCGCTGTCTTGGGGATCTGTGCTGGAAGTCATAGCGCCAGCTTAGGCAGCATCGCTAGGGCGCGCAATGGGGAAATCACCGACCAGTGATCACGCTCAGGGGTCCATCGCCATCGACGGCGGGTTGTCAATCAGCGCTTTCAAAATGCGCAGACCGGACTCGAGCTGGTCCACCGAAGCTGGCGCGTTCAAGCTGATGCGAATCGCATGCGGTGCGGGTGAACGCCCCACGGCAAAGTGGTCGGCGGTGCGCACCAGCACGCCCGCCTGGCGCAAAGCCGCAGCAAACTGCCCGGCACGCCAGGGTTCAGGCAAGGGCAACCAGATCAGCGGAAAGTCGGGGTCGGTCTTGAAGTCCAGGCCTTGGAGCACCGCATGGGCGCGTGCCAGGCGCTGCGACGTCATGTGGCGTTGCTGGGCGATCAGGTCTTCCATGGCACCACTCTCCAGCCAGCGGGTGGCGATTTCGGGCAACAGCGGCGCCACCATCCAACTGTCCGCGCGCATGCTGGCGGCAAACTTGCTCAGCCAGGCGGGTGCCGCCTCGACGTATCCCACACGCAACCCCGGCGCCAGCACTTTAGAAAAGCTGCTGAGCAAAAACGACTGCTCGGGCAGCCAGGTCGACAAGGCAGGCAAGGGGTGGGCTTGCATGGCGGCGTGCACGCAGTCTTCGATGATGAACAGGCCATGCGCGCGCATGACGGCCGCCACCGCTTCGCGCCGCGCCATGGACATGGTGGCGCCGGTGGGGTTGTGCAGCGTGGGCGCGCAATAGACAAATTTGGTATCGAAGGTTTTGGCGGCGCGCTCCAGCGCTTGCGGCACCATGCCTTCGTCGTCGGTTTCTACCCCTATCAACTGCAGCCGCATAGAGCGGGCCAAGGCCTGCAGGCCGGGGTAGCTGAGCGACTCGGTCAACACCGCGTCACCGGGCCGCGCCACGGTGCGCAACACGCAGGCCAGGCCGTGCTGGGCGCCATGCGTGACCATGACCCGGGTCCACTGGCCGCTGGTGCCGAAGCGGCGCAGCCACTGCGCGCCGGCCTCGCGGTGGCGGCGCATGCCGGTCTCGCTCTGGTAGCTCAGCACCTGTCGCATCAGCTCGGCGTCCTGGGACAAACTTTGAAATGCCGCCTGCAACGCCTGTGACTCGTCGCCCACCATGGCCACGTTGTGGGCCAGGTCAATGGCTTGCTGGTGTTCAAACTCGGCGCTGGGCGATGCATGCTCTGCCGAGCGCACATAAGTGCCATCGCCCACCCGCGCGGTGGCCAGGCCTTGGCGCTCCAAAATCGCATAGGCGCGGCTGATGGTGCCGGTGGTGACGCCCAGGCGGTGCGCCAAATTGCGCTGCGGAGGCAATTTTTCGCCCATGGGCACCTGGCCGTTCAGAATGGCCTGAGCCAGGTCTTCGGCGATTGACTGGTATTTGGGCTTGCTGCCGTCGCCCAGACTGGCAGTGGAAATCAGTTGTTCAAAGGACATACAGGGGCATTGGACGAGGCAATTACTTTATTTGAACGCATTGTGAGCATTCAATCTCTTGCATAGTATGCATGCAGAGGCTGGCCTGCCATCCGTTCCCTGTCCAACACCCTGAAGCCACTGCCTGAGCGCGCGATACTCCCCGCCATGAACGAATACGACTACATCATCGTCGGCGCAGGCTCGGCCGGTTGCGTGCTGGCCAACCGCCTGAGTACCAGCGGCAAAGACCGGGTGCTGCTCCTGGAGGCCGGTGGCTCCGACCGCAGTCCGTTGATCCAAGTGCCGCTGGGCTACGGCCTGACTTTTTCCGACCCCAAGTACAACTGGATGTACACCACAGCGCCCGACCCGGCGCTCGATGGCCGCACCTCGTTTTGGCCGCGCGGCAAGGTGCTGGGGGGCAGCAGCTCGCTCAACGCCATGGTCTACATGCGTGGCCAGCACGCCGACTACGACGAATGGCGCGATGCGGGCAACCCTGGCTGGGGCTGGAGCGACGTGCTGCCGTATTTCAAAAAATCGGAAGACCACGTCTTTGGCGCCAATGCGCACCACGGCGCTGGCGGCGAACTTGCGGTCAGCGACTTTGCCGACCAGGTTCACCCCTTGTGCGAGCGTTTTCTGCAAGCTGGCGACGCCCTGGGCTACGGCCGCACCAGCGACTTCAACGGCGAGCGCAAAGAAGGTTTCGGCCTGTGGCAGATGACGATCCGCAAGGGGGTGCGGGCCTCCACCTCCAACGCCTTTTTGCGCCCCGCCATGCACCGCAGCAACCTGACGGTGCTCACCCATGCCCTGGTGCAGCGGGTGCTGTTGCAAGAGCACGAGGCCGTCGGCGTGGAGTGCGTCATCAACGGGGTGCGCCAGCAATTCAAGTGCCGTAAAGAAGTTATTTTGAGTGGCGGCGCCATCAATTCCCCGCAGCTCTTGCAGCTCTCCGGCGTTGGCGACGCGCACCATTTAAGCGCCAAGGGTGTGCCCGTGGTACACCACTTGCCCGCCGTGGGACAAGGCCTGCAAGACCATTTGTGTGTGTCTTATTTCTTCAAATCCAAGGTCCCCACCTTGAACAATACCCTGGGCCCTTGGTATGGCAAGGTGTGGGCGGGCATGCGCTATTTGTTCAACCGCAAAGGGCCGCTGGGCATGAGCGTGAACCAGGCCGGCGCCTTTGTGCGCAGCCGCCCAGGCCTGGCCCAGCCCAATTTGCATCTGTATTTCAACCCCATCAGCTACACCGCCAACACGGCGCCGGTGGGCAAGCGTTTTCA
>CANBQX010000074.1 GCA_947371775.1 Comamonadaceae bacterium | reverse complement strand
GTGAACCACCATGAAAACCGCTCTGCCCTCCAAATGCGGCGCAGGCAGCGGGCCGAATAGGCGTCTATACCGGCCTCAGAGCGCTCCAGGTAATAGTCTTGAAACGCCTGGGACAGGTACTTCACATCGCTGGCCGCCAGGTTCAGGCCCTTAGCGCCCGTGGGCGGCACGATATGGGCGGCGTCGCCCGCCAGAAACATGCGCCCAAAGCGCATCGGCTCGGTCACAAAGCTGCGCAAAGGCGCAATGCTTTTTTCGATGCTGGGGCCCGTCACGAGTGCCGCGCGGGCCTCGCCGTCCAAGCGCAAACGCAGCTCGGCCCAAAAGGCATCGTCGGACCACTGGTCCAGCGAATCGCTCAAGGGCACCTGCAGGTAGTAGCGGCTGCGGCTGGTGCTGCGCTGCGAGCACAGCGCAAAGCCGCGCGGGCTGTTCACATAAATCAACTCGTGGTGCACCGGCGGCGTGTCCGACAACAGACCCAGCCAGCCGAAGGGGTAAACCTTCTCGAACTCCTGAATGGCACCGCGCGGCACGCTGGCGCGGCACACACCATGAAAGCCGTCGCACCCGGCAATGAAATCGCAGGCAATCTCATAGGACTCGCCGTCTTTTTGAAACCAGACACGGGGATGTGCGGTGTCAAAGTCCAGCACCTGCACCTCGCTGGCTTCGTAATAGCTTGGCAATCCGGCCTGCGTACGGGCGTCCATCAGGTCGCGGGTGACTTCGGTCTGGCCGTACACCATCACCTTTTGGCCGTCCGTCAGTGCGTTCAAGTCGACCCGGTGGCGCTGACCCGCAAACAGCATGTCAAAGCCGCTGTGCACCAGCCCATCGCGGTGCATGCGCGCCCCCACGCCCGCCTCGTCCAGCAGATCCATGGTGGTCTGTTCCAACACACCGGCCCGAATGCGGCCCAGCACATAGTCGGGCGTTTGGCGTTCCACGATCACCGCGTCAATGCCAGCCTTGTGCAAGAGCTGCCCCAGCAGCAAGCCCGCGGGGCCCGCGCCAATGATGGCGACCTGGGTACGAAGGGAGTGGGTCATGGTTTAGGCCTGAAAGGTGTGCACCAGGTACAAAGAGATCGTGGGAAAGGCCAGCAGCAACGCGATGCGCAAAAAGTCGGACACCAAGAACGGCACCACGCCCTTGAAGGTTTCCACCAGTGGCACGTCCTTGGCCAGGCGGTTGATGATGAATACATTCATGCCCACAGGCGGGTGAACGAGCCCGATCTCCACCACCATCAGCGCCAGAATGCCGAACCACACGCTCTTGTCGGTCGCGGTCATGCCATAAAAGTCCAGGCCCATGACCACGGGGTAAAAGATCGGAATCGTCAGCAGAATCATGGCCAGGCTGTCCATCACACAACCCAGGAAGATGTAGATCAGCAGAATCGCCACCATCACCACCATGGGGCTGAAGGCGCTGGCCTGCACCCAGGCCGCCAATTCCACCGGCATTTGTGAAAGTGCCAAAGCGGTATTGAGCATGTCAGCGCCCAAGAGCACCAGATAAATCATGGCCGTGGCCTGCGCGGTGCCCAAAATGCTGTCGACCAAGCCCCGCGTGCGCATGCCGCCACTGATGACGGCCAGCACACCACAGGCCGCAGCGCCAATGGCCGCCGCTTCGGTCGGGTTGGCCCAGCCGTCGTAAATACCCACGATGACGACCAGGAACACCGCCAAGACCGGTGCCACATGCAGCGTGGCGCTCAGGCGCTCGCTCCACGGCACCCGCGGGCCGGCAGGCCCGGACTCGGGGCGCAGCGTGACGATGATTTTGACCACCAGCATGTAGCCGGCAGTCGCAATCAGACCCGGCAACACGGCGGCCATAAAGAGCTTGCCGATCGACTCCTGGGTCAGGATGGCATAAATCACCAGCGGCACCGAGGGCGGAATCATGATGCCCAGCGTGCCGCCCGCAGCCAAAGCGCCCGTGGACAAGGCTCCCGAATAACCGAAGCGCCGCAATTGGGGCAAGGCCACCTGGCCCATGGTGGCCGCAGTGGCCAAGGACGAGCCACAAATCGCACCAAAGCCTGCGCAGGCACCGATGGCCGCCATGGCGATGCCGCCTTTGAAGTGGCCCATAAAAGCCTCCACAAAGCGAAACAACGCCGCACTCAAACCACCATGCGTGGCAAATTGGCCCATCAGCAAAAACAGGGGAATCACCACAATGTCGTAGTTCGACAAGCGGGCATAGGCAATGTTTTTCAAGAAATTGAGCAGCGGCAAGGGCTGGCCATCGGTCAGGTAGAAGTAGCCGGAAGCCCCCGCCGCGAACATGGCAATGCCAATCGGCACCCGCAGCACCAAGAGCAGCATGAGGCCGCCAAAAATCAGGCCGCCAATCGCGATACCACTCATGCCGATGCTCCCGGGGTTGACGCAACCAGGCGCTGCACATGCAGCGCCATCAGATAAAAGCCAGCCAAGGCCAGCAAGGCAAAACCCGGCACCATCAAAATCTGTGCAAGCCACAAGGGCCAGCCCAAAATCATGCTGGTCTCTCCGGCGGCGCGAATCGCCAAAGCACCCTCGAGTGCGCGCCAGGTAATCAAGCTGCCCGCCACGCCCACCAGGCCGGAGCCCAGGGCGTCCAGCAGGTGGGTGGTCGCGGCGCTAGCGCGGGAGGTGAAGAAATCGACCTTCACATCACCGCCATTCAAATGGCAATAGGCAAAGAAAGTGGCCGACGCAAACGCTGCGGCCATTTGCAAGATCTCCACGTCGCCGGGCACTGGCGCTGAAAACAGCTTGCGCCCGACGATGCTCACAATGCTCATGACCACCAGCGCCACGAACACCACGCCGCCCACCAGCGCCAGCCCTTTGGAGACAGAAAAAAGCCCCCGCCCATAGGGGCCGAAGTCTTGGGGGGAGACGCCAGCGCTGGCCGACGAGCTTGGTTCTTGCATACAGCTTCCTTGCGAAGGGCTCGATTTATTTGTCGGAGTTCTTGGCGATCAATGCGCGGGCACTGTCCAGCAGTTGCTTGCCGTTCGCGCCCTTGGCCGTCACGTCAGCCACCCAGGCATCGGTCACGGTTTGGCCGACTTTCTTCCAGGCCACGAGCTCCGACTTGGGAATCACATTGGTGGTGTTCTTGGTCGTGAGCTTTTTGCCTTCAACGTCAGCCGCCAGGAATGCTTTGCCCGCCATGCCCGAGAGCGCTTTTCCGCTGTTGGCGTCCAGCACTTTTTTCAGGTCGGCGGGCAGACTGTCGTACTTGGCCTTGTTCATGGCCAGCACAAACACCGAGGTGTAAATCGCGGGCTCGGAGGGGTCGGTCTCGGAGTGGAACTTCACCAGCTCCTGGATCTTGACCGAGGGCACCACTTCGTAGGGCACCAGCGCACCGTCAATCACCGACTTGGCCAACGCGTCGCTCACCTGCGGCACGGGCATGGCCACCGGGGTGGCGCCCAGGGCAGCCAGCATTTTGTTGGTTTGGCGGGTGGGTGCGCGGACTTTTTGGTCTTTCAGATCAGCCATGACCTTGATCGGCTTGTTGACCATGTGGAACACGCCGTCGCCATGCACATGGAAGGCCAAGGGGTGGATGTCTTTGAACTCCGCCTGGTCATTGAGCTGCACGTAATCCCACACCGCTTTGCTGGTGCCTTCGGGGTTTTCCATCATGAAGGGCAACTCAAACACCTCGATCAAGGGAAAGCGCCCGGCCGAGTAGCCCAGCAGCGTCCAGGTGACATCGACCACGCCATCTTTCACCTGGTCGAACAACTGCGGAGGCGTGCCACCCAATTGCATGGAGGGATAAATTTGGCATTTGAGTTTGTCAGCCGATTCCTGGGCAATGCGGTCGCACCAGGGCTTGAGAAACATCGTTTGCGCGGCAGAACCCGCCGGCAAAAAGTGGTGCAGTTTGAGCGTCACGGTTTGGGCCGAAGCCGCCACGGCGCAGGCCAGCAAAGGCAGCGCGAACAAAGATTTCAAGCTTTTCATCATTGGGTCTCCTGTTGTAAAAATTCAAATGGGGTCACTGTGGCCCGCCCACACCGACGTGGGGACCATGACTTCGCCGCGCATCAGCAATCGCGCGGTGCGCAGCAGTGCCGCGCGGGTCACATTTTGAGGGTTGGCGGGGTCCAGTCCGAGCGCGACGCTGAATTCACCCGTGGGATGCTCGACCGACACCACCGGCTCCAGGCTGCCCGCGGGCATCACCGCCACGCCCTCGCAGACCGAGCCCGACATCACACAGGCCGTGCCCACCGTGACGGCGGCCATCACACCAATGGCGTCGTGGCACACATGGGGAATAAAACTGCGCGTGCTGATGCTGCCGCCATCGCGTGGCGGCGCAATCAAGGTCATCTTGGGGTAGTTCTTTTTGCTGACGTCGCCCAAACCCATGCGCAGCGAGACCTGCAAACGCAAGGCCTCCATGCGGGCCTTGAGCACGGTGTCGGCATTGAGTTCTGCCACAGTCTCGTAGCCGGTAGCACCCAGGTCCGTGGCTTTGAAAATCACCAAGGGCATGCCGTTGTCAATGCAGGTCACGTCCAGTGTGAAATCGTCAAAGCCTGCGCCGCGCACAGTAATACGGTCTTTGACCTGGCCTGTGGGCAGCAAGCCCGCGCAGACCGATCCGGCGGTGTCTAAAAAATTAATCGTGACTGGCGCGGAGCTGCCGGGTACCCCGTCAATGCGCGCGCTGCCTGCGTACTGCACCACCCCACCCCGGGTGTCCACGGTGATGTCGCACTGCATATCGGTATTGCGAGTCAGTACCCGCAAGGTGGTGCTGTCGCCTTGGGCTTGCACCATGCCGGTTTCCAGCGCGAAAGGAACCACCGCGGCCAGCATATTGCCGCAGTTGGGCGTGGTGTCTACCGTGTCTTTATCGGGTTGGAGCTGCGCAAACAGAAAGTCCAGGTCCACGCCCGGTACGGCGCTGGGGCTGACGATGGCAACCTTGCTGGTCAGCGGATGGGCGCCGCCCACGCCGTCGATCTGGCGCGCATCCGGGCTGCCCAGCGCAGCCAGCAGCACCCGATCGCGCGTGGCGACGTCCGAGGGCAAATCCGCTGCATTGAAAAATGCGCCCTTGGAGGTTCCGCCGCGCATGAGCAGGCAGGCAATGGCTGTTTGGGACGCAGTGGGCATGGGCACAAAGCAAGGCAAATGGAGGTGGGCGCATTGTGAGGGCCGAGCGTCCGCGCGATAAGCCTCAGCTGCATCTATCAGTTAGATAAAAATCGCATAACAGACGCTCTGTCATGTAAAAATGCAGAGAGAAATGGACACCCCATGGACCTCAAACAACTCGAATACTTTGTTCGTGTCGCAGAGCTCGGCAGCTTTACCCGGGCTGCGGCCGCGCTGAACACCAGCCAGCCCATGCTGAGCCGCCAGGTGCGCTTGCTCGAGGTGGAATTGCACCAAACCCTGCTCACCCGCAACGGGCGCGGTGCGGCGCCGACCGAGGCCGGACAACTGCTCTTGGAACATGGCCGGGGCATCTTGCACCAGGTGGCCCGCGCGCGCGACGATCTCGCCCGCGTGCGTGGCGGCTTGGCGGGTCGGGTGGCCCTGGGCTTGCCGCCCAGTCTGGCGCGGGTGATCACGGTGCCGCTCACACGCGCGTTTCGCCAACACTTGCCCCAAGCCCAGTTATCAATCAGCGAGGGGCTTTCCACCGCCATGCAGGACGGCCTGACCACTGGGCGCCTGGACATTGCCGTGCTGTACAACACACCCTCCGCACAGGGCCTAGAGGTCACGCCACTCCTGCACGAAGCCTTGCTGCTGGTGCAAGCCCGCCCGCCCGGACTCCAAGAAGACCCGCCGCCGGGCCCGATTGCCTTGCAAGACATTGCCGCCCTGCCCTTGGTCATTCCCAGCCGACCCAACGCGATCCGCATGTTTGTCGAGTCCGAGATGGCGGCGCTGGGCTGCCGCCCCACCATCGGTTTGGAGATTGACGGTATCTCTGCGATCCTGGACTTGGTGGACGATGGCGCGGGCTATGCGGTGCTGTCGCGCAACGCGGTGGCGCGTTCGACGCGGCCCAGTGCTTTTGCAGTCCGACCGATCAATGTGGCCGATCACGCACTGCGCATTGCGCTGAGCGTCGCCCTCAGCGCCTCGCGACCCAGCACACAGACGCAGCTGGCCACGATACAGCTGCTACGGGATACCGCGCTGGCCTTGCTGTAAGGCCATCCTCCCCTAGCAGGCGCCCACCTGGAGGCTTATCTGTTGTGAATCGCCGCAGGGTTCAACGGCGTGACGGCGGTGCCATTGAGTAAATAACCAATCAGGTTGTCCACGGCCAGACTGGCCATGGCGCGGCGCGTGCCCTCGGTCGCGCTGGCGATGTGCGGTGTGAGTACCACGTTGGGCACTTGGAGCAACTCGGGGTGCACGCTGGGCTCTCCCTCAAACACATCGAGCCCTGCCGCAGCAATGACCCGGTCTTTGAGCGCTTGTGCCAAGGCCGCGTCGTCCACAATGCCGCCCCGCGCAATGTTGATCAATGTGGCGGTCGGCTTCATCTGTGCGAGCTCTGCCGCTCCAATGCTGTGGTGGGACGCCGCGCTGTAAGGCACCACCAGCACCAGGTGGTCAGCGGTGGCGAGCAACTCCTGTTTGCTCACATAACGCGCCTTGCAATCCTGCTCCAGTGCGGCACTCAGGGGCGTGCGGTTGTGGTAAATCACCTTCATCCCAAAGCCGTGGGCACCCCGGCGCGCAATGGCCTGGCCGATGCGGCCCATGCCCAAAATGCCCAGGGTGCTGCCATGCACCTCCGCGCCCGAGAACATGTCGTAGCTCCAGCGCGTCCAGTGGCCAGCGCGCAAGAAATGCTCGCTCTCCGACACCCGCCGGGCCGTGGCCATGAGCAGCGCAAAGCCAAAGTCCGCCGTGGTTTCGGTGAGCACGTCGGGCGCATTGGTGCCCAGCACACCGGCCGCCGTCATGGCGTCCAGATCAAAGTTGTTGTAGCCCACGGTCATGTTGGCACACAGCTTCAGATCAGGGCACTGCGCCAGCAGCTCGGCATCGATGCGCTCCACGCCCGTCGTAAAGGCGCCCACCTTGCCCTGCAAGCGGCGCACCAGCTCCGCGCGGTCCCACAGCGTGTCCTCTGGGTTGGATTCGACCGTAAAGTGGGCCGACAGGCGCTCGATCACCTCGGGAAAAATGGCCCGGGTCACCAACAGAGAAGGTTTGGAAGTGGCAGTCATGAGGCGATTGCAATAGGAAGGTTTAGTCGAGCCAGGTGGTGAAGTCTTGCACCGGCACGCGCGGGGTTTGGAAGGCGTTCACGGGCGCGGCCTCGTCGGCATAGCCCAAGGCCATGCCACAGACCAGCATTTCGTCCGGGCCGGCGCCTACGTGGGGCAGGATGATGTTGGCAAAGCCGTTCCACGCCGCTTGCGGGCAGGTGGCCAGCCCATGGCCCCGCGCGGCGACCATGATGCTTTGGATGAACATGCCGTAGTCCAGCATGGAGCCGCGCCCCAGAACCCGGTCTATGGTGAACATCAGGCCGACGGGCGCATCAAAAAACCGGTAATTGCGCTGGTGCTGCGCATGCATCTGGTCTTTGTCACCTTTGCCAATGCCCAACAAACCATAGAGGCCCCAGCCATTCTCACGGCGGCGGTCTATGTAAGGGCTCACCCATTTCTCGGGGTAATAGTCATAGGCCTCGACATACTGGGCGGCCAAGGACGGGTCGGCGCGCACGGCGTCGTGGGCGGCGCAGACTTTGTCCACCAGCGTGTCACGGCTGGCGCCTTGCAGCACATAGACTTTCCAGGGCTGGGTATTGGTGCCCGAGGGTGCGCGGCTGGCCACATCCAGGAGGTGGGTCACCAAGGTTTTTTCCACGGGCCGGGGCGTAAATGCCCGCACCGACATGCGCGAGCTGATCGCCTGGTCCACGGGGCTCGAAGAGGAAACGACAGAAGTCATAGCAAAGCGTCCAGTACAGAAACAAGGGAATCCGGCAGTGGCGTGGGTTTGCGGCTGCGCGCATCCACATACACATGAACAAAGTGCCCCTGGGCGGCGGCCGTATCACCACCCTGGCCAAAAATGCCCAGCTCGTAGCGCACGCTGGAGCTTCCACGGTGTGCCACCCGCAGACCCACGTCAACCGTCTGCGGAAACGACAGGGGCGCGAAATAGTTGCAGTGCGTCTCGACCACCAAGCCAATGGTTGCGCCGCGGGCCACGTCCAGTGCGCCGTTCTCTATCAGGTAGGCGTTCACGGCGGTATCGAACCAGCTGTAGTACACGACGTTGTTCACGTGCCCGTAGGCATCGTTGTCCATCCAGCGGGTGGGGATGGAGCGCCAGACACGGAAGGCGCTGCGGTCAAGGGGCTGGGGTTTGGTCATGTCAGGTGGGTAACGATCATGGGCCGGTGTCCCCTGCGGGTGCAGGGCGGGAGCGCGGATTCTGCCACTGCCACGCGCAACACTGGCCTTCCCTGAGAAAAACAGGTCAGATCGCCCATTTTTCGAAAAATTTTGCAAAAAAGTGAAAATAAATGTTGCACTGCAACAAAAAAGACTTGAAATCCTGCTTTTGCTACCTATAATTCAAACCATGCTGCACTGCAACATGAACAAGCAAGGGCTTGGGTTACGGAGCAGATGGTGTTTTTCATTTAACTTTTGGAGTATTCACATGATGACCGTAGAACAAGTAATGGCTTCCCACAAATCCAACATCGAAACCCTGTTTGGCTTGACCAGCAAGGCCTTCGAAGGCGTGGAAAAACTCGTTGAATTGAACCTGACTGCCTCCAAAGCAGCCCTGTCCGAAGCTTCGAGCCACACCCAAACCCTCATGAGCGTGAAAGACGCCCAAGAATTGTTGGCTCTGCAATCCGGCCTGCTGCAACCTTTGGCTGAAAAGACAGCTGCTTACAGCCGTCACCTGTATGACATCGCGACCGGCGCCAGCGCTGAGTTCACCAAATCGGTGGAAGCCCAAGCCGCAGACGCACAGCACAAAATTTCGGCTCTGGTCGAAAGCGCTGCTAAAAACGCACCCGCTGGTTCGGAGTCCGCCGTGGCCGTCCTGAAAGGTGCTGTGTCTGCTGCCCACACCGCTTTGGAATCTGTGCAAAAAGCTGTGAAGCAAGCGACTGACGTTGCTGAAGCCAACTTCAACGCTGTGGCCGCTACTGCGACCAACGCTACGAAGCAAGCTACTGCTGCTAAAAAGCGTTAATTCACTGCGCTAGCGCAAGAACTTCACCT
>CANBQX010000073.1 GCA_947371775.1 Comamonadaceae bacterium | reverse complement strand
AGGCTGGGCAGAACCTGGCCCATGGCCACCCCTGCGGCTTGCATCAGGTAGCAGGCGACAAGCATCCAGCGCAGATCACGCACCTGCGTCATGCGCGATGCGATCAAGGCACCGGCGATCACACCACAGCCTAGCAAGGGCCAAAAAAGGTCCAGCCAAGGTGACCCCACCAAGACCTGTCGGGCAATAACGGGCAAGAACGTGGCCGTGATGATGTAGCCAAAGCCCGCCACCCCGTAGGCCAGCGCCAGCAAGGCCACCTCGCCGGTTGAGTGGTCACTCGCCATGTGAACCTGCGTGGCCTGCGAGGCGCCGGACGGCACCAGGGTGTTGCGCCCCGTCAACACGGGCCAGACCACCACCGTCAGCGCACCAGCCAAGCCGCCAAATGCCAGCCAACCCATCACCGCTCGCCAATCGCTTGCAACCATTGCGCTGGCAGCGAGGCCGGTGAGCACAATGCCGGCGCCCGGGCCGGTGTAGATCATGGCGCCCAAACTTGCATGGCCGCGCAGTGCCACCTGGCTCAGGCACCAGCCCGAGGTGTAGACAAAAACGAAGGCACTGGCGATACCCGCCAAAAATCGCAAACAAGGCCAGAGCGGCGCAAAAGGGGCCGCCATGCCAAGCGTCAACACAAGGGTGCTGACCAGCCCCACGCGAATGACGAGCGTGGGTTTCGAAAACGGAAAGAAAGTGCAAAACAAGGCCCCTACCAAGTAGCCCAGGTAGTTGGCGCTGGCCAACCAGCTGGCATCGCCCAGCGAGACCACGCCGTCATGCAACATCATGGGCAAGAGCGGCGTAAACGCAAAGCGCCCTATGCCCATGGCCGTGGCCAGAGAAAGCAGGCCCGCGACGATGATGCGTTGGTGACTGGCCTGGGGCTGAGGGAGGGAGGCCATCACTGGACCCGTTCAATGTCGTGGATACGGTTGAGATCGATGGACGACTTTCCGGTGGCCGGGTCTTCCGTGAACATGTCTTGGAAGCGATGGCCCCACCGGATATCGGTGCAACGGTAGGCGTGGTTGGCGTGAACCGTTTGGGAGATGGTCTCATCCAAGCCCTTGAGGGTGGCCACCAGTGCGAAATCCCCCTTCACTAGGCTTTCGGGAGATTGCCCAAACAGCGGACTGCCTTCGACGATGGGGTGAAAAATAAGCCAGGTCAAAGACAGCATGGGGTTGTGGTTGCGGATCAGCGCCAGGTCGTAAATACGCCGAATACTGGCGCCTTCTTTGCTGGTCTCGCGAACGAACAAATGCAGTGCAACCTCGGCACCGATGATGGTATTTTTTCGTTCGTTCGCAACCCGAAACATCAAGGTGGGCACGCCGTCAAAGTCGGCGATGACGGCCGAGTGGCTGAAAATAATGCGCGACCGTGGAATCGAGAGCCGCGCAAATGCAATAGCCGCGAATACACCGAGACCCAACAAGCCCGTCATCGCCTCGATCGTGACCAACACATCGGCGTACATGGTTTGCGGAAACTTGCCGCCATACCCAATCGTGGCCAGGGTCTGCACACTGAAAAAGAAGTACTCCCAGTACGACGCGCTTTTGAGCCCGCCAATGGCCGAGTCGCCCGCGTAGTAGAGATATCCAAACGCGGCATTGACCACGAAAAATACCGCCCCGAATACAGCCAGGTAAGCCGACCAACTCATGGAGACCACCGAGTGGTACAGATCCACGCGGCTGTTGGAAGCCACTTCGATGGTCGACCCCCGGATGGGACTTTTTTTGACCGTTTTATGGGATGACATCATGGATTTCACAATTCTTATAGGATGCGTGCCGTTTTGATTCCCGACAACGCATGACCGATATTTACGAGATGAACTTACTCTATTGCATTTCCGAGGGCCGCCGCGATGAACGCGCTTGCTGAAAAAATCCATGCAGGGCCCACGGAGGTATCTTTGCTCACCCAAGACGGCACCACCCTTGCCGCCCGGCTCTTCAAATGCCCAGGCGCTGTGCGGGCGCGGCTGGTCGTGGCGGGCGCCACCGGTGTGCCGCAGACCTTTTACCAAGCGTTTGCCGAGTTTGCTGCGTCCCACGGCTATGAGACGCTGACCTTGGACTACCGTGGTATCGGGCAGTCCAAGTTCGCCACGCTCAAGGGCTATCACATGGACTACCTGGACTGGGCCTACCAAGACCTGGCGGCAGCCGTTGACCACTGGCACAGCGACGCGGTGCCGCTTTACATGGTGGGCCACTCGTTTGGCGGGCATGCGTTTGGCTTGCTGCCCAACCACCGCAAAGTAGCCAAGTTTTATACCTTTGCGACCGGCGCGGGCTGGCATGGCTGGATGCCTGCATCCGAACAAATCAAAGTGCATGTCTTGTGGAACATCCTGGGCCCCTTGCTGGTGCGCTGGAAAGGCTATTTGGCCTGGTCCAAGCTGGGCATGGGCGCGGATTTGCCCTATGGGGTGTTTCGCGACTGGAAGCACTGGTGCAAGTTCCCACGCTACTTTTTTGATGACCCGGCGGCATCCGACATCCGAAAAAGGTTTGCAACGGTCACCACGCCCATCGTCGCCGCGAACGCGATCGATGACCGCTGGGCCATGCCGCGTTCCCGCGATGCATTCATGTCCGGCTACCCCGCGGGTGTCTGGCAGGGTGTGGACATTGACCCTGCGGCCTTGGGCCTCAAGGGCATCGGGCACATGGGCTACTTCCGCCGCCAAGCCCAACCGTTGTGGCGCGAAGCTCTGGCCTGGTTTGAAGAAAACACTGACGACTCCGCGAGCATCGTCACCCAAGGTTCCCACCCCGCGTCGAACGCATTAGCAAAACCCTTGCACTGAAACCGAGACACCATCACCACCATGTCCAAAATCATCGTTTTTGCCTTCCCCGTTTTTTTGCTCTTGATTGCTGTGGAGCTGTGGTGGGACCGCCGCAAGGTGGTTCAAGCCGCACAGGACGGCTCGGTGCAGGTGAGCAGCTACGGCGTCAGTGACACGCTCAACAACCTGAGCCTGGGCCTGATGAGCCAGGTGGTCGGAGTGCTGGGCAAGTTCATTGGCATTGCCGTCTACGCCGCCGTGTTCAGCACCGTGGCGCTATGGCCCGACGCCGAGCTGTGGAAGCACTGGTACGGCTGGGTTCTGGCCTTGGTGGTGTACGACTTTTGCTATTACTGGCTGCACCGTGCGGGGCACGAGGTGGCGCTGTTTTGGGCGGCGCACGTGGCGCACCACCAGAGCCAGCACTACAACCTGTCCACGGCACTGCGCCAAACCTCCACCGGCGCCTTGTTGGGCTGGATGTTTTACCTCCCCATGGCGGTGATGGGTGTGCCGCCGCTGGTCTTTGGCATTGTGGCGCTGGTGGATTTGCTCTACCAGTTTTGGGTGCACACCGAGCATGTGGGAAAGCTCGGATGGTTTGACCGCGTGTTTTGTTCGCCCAGCAACCACCGGGTGCACCACGCCATCAACGAGGGCTATGTGGATCGCAATTACGGCGGCATTTTGGTGCTGTGGGACCGCATGTTTGGCACTTTTGAGCCCGAGACCAAAGCCTGCGTGTACGGCACCCGCACACCACTGAACAGCTGGGATCCGGTCTGGGCCAACCTGTCGGTGTACGCCGAACTCTGGCAGCGCAGCCGGCTGGCGCCACGCTGGGGCGACAAGCTGCGCGTGTGGCTCAAACCGCCGGGCTGGATGCCCTCCGACCCCCACTACCGCACGGCCCTGGAGAACAAGGGCATCAGCACCCGGGCCTTTGACCTGTCAGCAGTGCGCACCTACGCGCCGCCCTTGTCGACCGCTCAGGCCGTGCTGGCCGTGGTTCAAAACGGCGTGCTCACGGCGGCCGGTGCCTGGTACCTGTGGAATGTCGATGGCCAAGCGCTGCCGCTGGCCGTGGCGGGCTGCGCTGCCTTAACGCTGGGTCTGTGGGCACTGGGGCGCTATTTGCAACACCAACTCAAGCTCGTGAGCGTGCTGCTGATTCAAGGCCTGGCCATCGCCACGGTGCTGGTCTTGAGCCCACTGCCGTTTTGAGGGCCTAGGCCCAACAGCTCAAAAACCAGGAACCTCGCCCGCGTTGCTGGGCGGCGTCACCCCCAGGTGGCGATAGGCCGCCAAGGTGGCAATGCGCCCGCGCGGTGTGCGCTGCAAAAAGCCCTGCTGGATCAGGTAGGGCTCAATCACATCCTCGATGGTTTCGCGTTCTTCGCCAATGCTGGCTGCAATATTGTCCAAGCCCACGGGCCCGCCATCAAAACGGTGGATCACCGCCTCGAGCAGCTTGCGGTCCATCAGATCAAAGCCCTGGGGATCGACATCCAGCATGGCCAAGGCCCGGTTGGCGATATCGAGCGTGATGGTGCCCGCGCCTTTGACTTCGGCATAGTCGCGCACCCGGCGCAGCAAGCGGTTGGCAATGCGTGGCGTGCCGCGCGAGCGCCGTGCGATCTCAAAACCACCGTCGGCATCCATGGGCACCTTGAGCAGCCCTGCGCTACGGGTGACGATGCGCAGCAGCTCCTCTGAGGTGTAAAACTCCAAACGCGCCACGATGCCAAAACGGTCGCGCAACGGGTTGGTCAGCATGCCCGCGCGGGTGGTCGCACCCACCAAGGTAAATGGCTGCAGGTCCAGCTTGATGGACCGGGCCGCCGGGCCTTCGCCGATCATGATGTCGATTTTGTAGTCCTCCAACGCGGGGTACAAAATCTCTTCGACCACCGGCGAGAGCCGGTGAATTTCATCAATAAAGAGGACGTCGTTTTTTTCCAGATTGGTCAGAAGCGCCGCCAAATCCTTGGGCTTTTCCAGCACCGGGCCACTGGTTTGGCGCAAGTTAACACCGAGTTCGTGCGCAATGATGTGCGAGAGCGTGGTTTTTCCCAAACCTGGAGGGCCAAACAGCAGTACGTGGTCCAGCGCTTCGTCGCGTTTTTTGGCCGCGCCAATAAAAATCTCCAACTGCTCCCGCACCTTGGCCTGGCCCACGTATTCGTCCAACAGCTTGGGCCGCAGGGCACGCTCAATGGCTTCTTCCGCGCCGGACGCCGGAATGGCGGAGACCATGCGCGCAGCGGGGCCACTGTCGGGGTAAGGGGCGAAATCGTCGGTTTGAATGCTCACAGCGTGCGGCGTACGGGCGCCGGGAATGGTTGAATCAGGGTGCCATGGTAGCGCGGGAGTGACTCTGATTTCGGTGACATTCCCTTGTAAGGCGCACGCAATAGAATCTGATCGTCAAATTGGCGTCTGTCCTGATGCCATTCCCGCCCACACCTTCGAGATTTCACTTGTCGCCCAACCTGCCTCCCGCCATGCCTCAGCATGTCGCCATCATCATGGACGGCAACCGCCGGTGGGCCGGTGCACGTGGGCTGCCCAAGGCGGTGGGACATGGCGCCGGTTCGCGCCGGGTGCGCGCAATCGTGCAAGCCTGTGCTGAACGGGGCATATCCCATCTCACCCTGTTTGCTTTCAGCACCGAAAACTGGCGCCGCCCTATGGACGAGGTGGGCAGCCTGATTGGGCTGCTGACCTTGTATTTGCAAAAGGAAATTGGCAACCTCAACGCCAAAGGCGTGCGGCTCTGCGTGATCGGTGAACTGAGCGCCTTTGACCAGCGCGTACAGGCCTTGATCCGCGACGCGCAAGAGAGCACTTCACACAACCGCGGCATCACCCTGACCTTGGCCCTGAACTACGGCGGGCGCTGGGACATTCTGCAAGCCGTGAAAGCCTGGCAGCAGGCGCACCCGGGCGAGTCAGCGGATACCTTGAACGAGGCAGCGCTTGCGCCCTACCTGCAACTGGCTGACGCACCACCGCCCGACTTGATGATCCGCACCGGCGGCGAGTCCCGCATGAGCAACTTTATGCTGTGGCAAATGGCCTATACCGAGTTGTATTTCACCGACCTGCTGTGGCCCGAATTCACACCCGAAGCCTTGGACCACGCGCTGGCCTGGTTTGCCCAGCGCGACCGCCGGTTCGGCGGCGAAAGCACCATTGCAAGCTCTGCCATTGAAACCCAGGCGTCATAGGGCGCCACTACCATGGCCTGCGCGCACTACACTGCCGCATTTTTCGCAACTGGAGAGAGACCATGGAAGCCCACGAAGCCTCAGAAATGATTGAAGAAAGTCACGGTCACGGCCACAGCGATGGCAAAAACCGCACCGCACTGACGATTTCCATCCTGGCCATGGTTTTGGCCATTTCCAGCCTGGGTGGGTCCAACGCGGGCAAAGAAATCACGCAGGAGAACATCCTGGCAGCCAACAGCTACGCCTTTTACCAGGCCAAATCCATCCGCCAAACCTCACTCAAGATTGCGGCAAGCGACTTGGAGTTGCAATTGCTGCGCGAGCCCGGCATGCCTGCTGCCGCCAAAGAGGCGATGCAAAAAAAGATCGAAGACTACAAAAAGACCATCGACCGTTACGAGTCTGAGCCCGAAACCAAAGAAGGCAAAAAAGAGCTGCTGGTCACCGCCAAAGAACATGAAGGTGCGCGCGACCACGCCATTCGCCAAGACCCCTGGTTCGACTACGCCGAAGGCATGCTGCAAATTGCCATCGTGCTGCTGTCGGTTTCCATCGTTGCAGGACTGCCCGTGTTGTATTGGGCGGGCACAGTCTTAGGGTCCTTGGGCGCACTGTCCGCCGCCAACGGCTTCTTCCTGTTTTATTGAGCGAGCGCGGCCTTGCGCCGCGGCGCGCCACTGGCGGTGGCGGTGACCACCGCTTCAAAAAACACATTGCCATCGATGTCGTTGTCCACGCTGTTATTGCGCTGCGTGTACACCACGTCGGCGGTCTGCGCGCCTGCCGCCAGAGCACGAGCCAGTGCTTCGTCCCCCGCCAGCTGCTGGGCATGGGCCACCGCCGACGGCAGATCACCAAAATCTTGCGGGCCCTGGGCGGTGAACACCTTGAAAATGCCGCGCGCCGGTTGGGTCAGTGTGATGTGCACCCGCTGCGACACCTGGCCCAGCACGGCACCGACCGCGTTGGCCACTTCGGCATGGGGCGGCAATTGCAATCCCACACCCAGAGCTTGCGCGACCGCAGGGTAGTAACTCGTGGCCGGGGCACCCACGCCCACCAGGGGCATGCTCGGAGAAAACTGCAGTTGAAACACCGCCGAGGACCCGGGCTGCGCGGTCTGCGTGCCGCTTTTGGCCATGGTGGTCAACAGCGCAGCAACTTTGCCTGCGGACGTTTCGTTCATTTGGCCGGCGTCGTTCAGACCCGCTTCAATCAGCTTCTGGCAAATCGTATCTACGACCTTGGTCACCACGTCTTGGGCCGGGCCCATGGCGTCACCTGTTTTCCAGGTGCCCAGGCCGTACATGTGGCGCATTTGCCGCGCCCAAATGCGCGCAGCCAGTGTCGCGCCCGCCGTGCTCCAGTGGCTGGACAGGCCCAGCACATGGGCCGCGTCGCTGGGCGTGAAACCGGTGTAAATCGCCAAGCCTTTGCGCTCTAAGCGGGCAATGGCGCGTGCCAGGGCCCGGTTTTCCATGTTGGCCCACTCGAGATCGACCGGGCCTTTGGCCATGGTTTCCCAGGCAAACAACTCATCGTCGTTGAGCCGTGCCAGCAGCGCCGCGTCGGCATGCAGGCGCTGGGCAAAGCGCATCTGGCTGGCGTGCGGCGTCTCGTGTTGTTGGCGCTCCAGCGCTGCCAAAATATGCGGATGCTGGTGGGCCAGCAAGCTCAAGGGCACGACGCGGCGCGGACCGATGGTGAGGCCTTCGCCCCCGTGCAGGCGCACTTCGCTGTCGCCACCCAAGCCCACGGCATAGACCTTGACCGCCTCCACCATGGGCCGCCAGTTGCCCACCATGGCGCCATCAAAACTCAGCTCCGGCAGGCCATTGCGCACCACCGCGATGTCGGTGGTGGTGCCGCCCATGTCGGCCACCACGGCGTTGTGCAGGCCGCTCAAAGCACAGGCACCCAGCACGCTGGCCGCGGGCCCTGAGAGCACGGTGTTGACTGGGCGGCGCAAAGCGCTGGCCACATTGATCAAGGAGCCGTCGCCCTGCACCACCATCAGCGGTGCGTCAATCGCGCGCGCGGCCAGGGTGCGCTGCACAGAATCGATCAGCGCCTTCACATGAAAAATCATGCGGGCGTTCAAGGCCGCTGTCATCGCACGCCGTGGTGCACCCAGGCTGGAGGCCAGCTCATGGCCGCAGGTCACGGGCACGTCGCACATCTCTTGCACCCATGCACGCAGCTGCACTTCATGCGCCGGATTGCGCACGCCAAATGTGGCAGAGATCGCAAACGCAGACACCCGGGCCATGTGCTGTGCAATGGCGGCGCGCGACGCGGTTTCGTCTAAGGCTTCGGTGGCAATGCCGCCGGCGTCATGACCGCCTGGCAAACGCACAATGGCGTCGCTGCCCAGCAAATCGATCAAGCCGCTGCTTTTGACCTGCAGCGCGTCGTAGCCCGCCAGCAGCACGCACACCGGTGAGCCCTTGCCCTCCACCACCGAGTTGGTGGTGAGCGTGGTGGACAGGGACACCAGCGTGACCTGTTGCAGCAGGTCCTGCGGCAGCTGGTCCAAGGCGCTGGCGATGCCTTGGGCCAGGTCAAAGCGTGTGGTCAGGCTTTTGGCAGATGCCGTGACACGGCGCTCGCCATCGAGCAGCACCACGTCGGTAAACGTACCGCCGGTGTCGATTCCTAGCGAATAGGCCACGCGGTCAGGCACGCAGAGCCGTCCGACTCACGCGGCACCGGCTTCGCACAGCCAGCGGAACAGGTAGTCGGCAAAACTGCGGCGCACGGTCAACTCGAAATGGCTGCTCGGCGCGAGGCACAGCACCGTCGCGCCGGCTTTGGCCACATGGCTTTGCGCCACCGCGCCCGCCGCAAAGGCCCGGGGATGCAAATCCAAGGGGCAACCGCGCGCCAGCAAAGCAGCAGCGCCCGCTCCCTGCACGGTCATCGTGGCAAAGCCATGGCCCACCGGCACCAGAGACACGTGCTGTCCGGCCAAGGCGGTGCGCAGGGCGCTTTCCATGGCCTCTAGCGGGCCCGCGCTTTGGTAGCTTGACCCCGTCGGTGGCAGTTTGAGCACCCACTCGTCAGGGCCCAGCCACAGCAGTTGACCCGCTGCGCCCAGCGTGGCGGTGTTGGCTTGCAGGGGCAAGGCCAAACCGGTTACGCGCTGCACCGCTTCTACAAAGTGGGGGTCGGCGGCGTTGCCACGGATGTTGAGCATGTCAACAAAAGCGACTTCGCCCAGCGTGACGCTGGCGCCATCCACCGACAAAACGCGCTGGCCCAGGCCGGTCACTGCGGCCAATGGGCTTTCCAGAACAACATTAGACATGGTGACGCTTTCCTTCGGGATCGTAAAAGACCGGGCTGCAAATGGTGGCGGCAACGATGCGGCCATCCACCAGCGGGATGTAAACCTTCTCGCCCATGCGGCTCAAACCACCGCGCACGACAGCCATGGCAATCGGGCGCTGAACGGTCGGGCTGAAGTAGCTGGAGGTGACATGCCCGACCATGGGCACGGGCAGCGCAGGCAAGGTCGCACTGCGGGTGATTTGCGAACCTTCGGGCAGTACCGTCACGGCATCATCGGTGAGCAAGCCCACCAATTGCTTGCGATCGCTGGCCACGGTATCGCTGCGGCTCAGAGACCGTCGGCCCAAAAAGTCTTTGGTCTTGGACACCATGGCGCCCATACCGAGGTCGTAGGGCGTGATCGAACCATCGGTTTC
>CANBQX010000072.1 GCA_947371775.1 Comamonadaceae bacterium | reverse complement strand
CCCGCCAACTTTCCCGTGCAGCGCCTGCTGCACTGGGCTGCCACCCAGCCCCACAAGACCTACCTGACCCAGCCCATTGGCCATGGCGTGGTGCAAGACATTCGCTGGGCCGAGGCGGCCGACCAGGCCGCACGCATCGCCACGTGGCTACAGGCCCAAGGCTGGCCCGCAGGCAGCCGCGTTGCCATTCTGGGCAAAAACAGCGCGCACTGGGTGCTGGCCGATTTGGCCATCTGGATGGCGGGCTACATCTCGGTGCCCATCTACCCCACCTTCAACGGTGAGGCGCTGGCCTACATCCTGGAGCACAGCGAGGCGCGCGCGGTGTTCGTTGGAAAAATGGACGACAGCGCCAGCCTGAGCAGCGTGCCTGATGCGGTGGTGCAAGTGGCATTGCCGCTCTCGCCCTCCGGCGTAAAAGGTCTGTTTTGGAGCGACTTGCTGCGCAGCAATGCACCGTTGCAATTTGTCGCTCAGCCCGACGCCAATACGATTTGCACCATCATTTACACCTCGGGCACCACTGGGCGCCCCAAAGGTGTGGTGCAAACTTTTGGCGCCATGGCCTGGGGCATTGAGAGCGCCACGCGGCGCATTCCCATGTCGGCGAGCGACCGCTACATCTCCTACCTGCCGCTGGCCCACGTGGCCGAACGCATGCTGGTCGAACAGGTGTCTTTGCGCTTTGGCGGCCACATCTTTTTTGCCGAAAACCTGGACACCTTTTTGGCCGATTTGCAGCGCGCGCGTCCCACGATCTTTTTCTCGGTGCCGCGCCTGTGGGTCAAATTTGCGCAGGGCGTGTTCGACAAGATTCCTGAGCGCAAACTCCAGCGCCTGTTGTCCATTCCGCTGCTGGGCGGCTTGGTGCGGCGCAAGATTCTCAAAGGCCTGGGGCTTGACCACTGCCGTTTGGCGGCGGGCGGCGCGGCACCTATGCCCGCCGATGTGCTGGGCTTTTTTCGCTCGCTGGGCCTGGATTTGATTGAGGTCTACGGCATGACCGAAAACTGCGGCGTGTCGCACGCCACCCTGCCCGGCGACCGGGGCATTGGCACGGTAGGCTTGCCTTATGACGGTGTGGAAAGCCGCATTGACCCCGAGACCGGCGAAATCCAAATGCGTTGCCCGGCGCTGATGCAGGGCTACTACAAAAACCCCGAGCAAACCGCCCAAACCATGACCGCCGACGGCTGGCTGCGCACCGGCGACAAAGGCCGCTGCGACGACCAGGGCCGCTTGAGCATCACTGGGCGGGTCAAAGATATTTTCAAAACCAGCAAGGGCAAGTACGTGGCCCCAGCGCCCATCGAAGACCTGCTCGTTACCCACCCCGACATCGAGGCCTGCGCGGTCACCGGCGCCAATCTGGCCCAGCCCCTCGCGGTGGTCATGCTGTCGCAAGATGCAGCCCAGCGCTGCGTGGATCCAAAGGCCCAACAGGCGCTCATGCAATCGCTGGAGCAGCACTTGCACAGCGTCAACCAGCGGCTGGAGCACCACGAGCGCTTGGAATGCCTGGCCGTGGTCAGCACGCTGTGGACGCCGGAAAACGGCTTTGTCACACCCACCTTCAAGGTCAAGCGCGACCGGATTGAGGCCGCCTACGGCGCCCGCTTTGAACCCTGGGCGCAAAGTGGTCAACGCGTGGTCTGGGCGGACGCTGCTTAAGCCAAGGGTTACAGTTCGTCGCATGCACTATGCGACGGTAAAAAAAATAGCAGGCTTGGTGCTGTGGGCGGCGAGCTGGGCCGCATCCGCAGCAGCGTTTGAAGACTCCATGGCCCAGCGCACGCTGGCTTGCACCGGCTGCCACGGCGACCAAGGCCAGTCGGGCCCGGACGGCTACTACCCCCGCCTGGCAGGCAAGCCCGCAGGCTATCTGTACAACCAACTGCGCAACATCCAAGACGGGCGACGCCACTATGCGCTGATGGAGGGCTTGCTCGCGCCCTTGAGCGACGCCTACCTGCACGACATCGCAGCGCATTTCGCGTCGCTCGAAATTCCCTACCCCCCGCCGAGTGCGGCAAGCGCTGACGCCAAGGTCTTGGCACGCGGCCAAACGCTGGCCCGCCAAGGCGATGCGTCCTTGAATCTGCCCGCCTGCACCCAGTGCCACGGCAACGCCCTCATGGGTGTGCAGCCCAGCACACCCGCGCTTTTGGGCCTGCCCCGCGACTACCTCAACGCCCAGTTGGGCGGCTGGCAAACCGGCCAGCGCAAAGCCCAGGCCCCCGATTGCATGGCAGACATTGCACGCCGCCTGAGCGATGCCGATGTGCACGCGGTTACCAGTTGGCTGGCCAGCCAGACGGTGCCCCAGCCCTCCAAAGCAGCGGCTGCACGACCGGCCCTGGCGGCGGGGGCCAAGGCCATCGTCTGTGGGAGCGCGCCATGACCGTCGTCTCCGCAAAGTTATGGAAGTCCGTCACCCTGCGCGCCGCAGTACTTGGGCTGGTGGCAGCACTGGTGTGGGCAATGTGGGGCGCCGATGCCTGGCATGAGCGGGAAGTGACACGTGTGCCCACCGGCATCGCTGCCATCACGCCCCAGGCCCAGTTGCAAGAAGGCGCCTACCTGGCGCGCATTGGCAACTGCGCCGTATGCCACACCGCCCAGGGGGGCGAGCCATACGCTGGGGGGCGCGAGATTGACACCCCCTTTGGCGCGGTGCCATCGAGCAACCTCACGCCCGACCCGGCGCACGGCATTGGCCAGTGGACGGCCGATGATTTTTGGCGCGCCCTGCACTTTGGCAAGCGCCGCGATGGCCAGCGCCTGTCGCCCGCGTTTCCGTATACCAGCTACACCCATGTCAGCCGTGCCGATTCGGATGCGCTGTTTGCTTATTTGCAAAGCCTGCCGCCATCGCGCCGCGCCAATATGCCCTCCAAACTGATGTGGCCGTTCAACACCCAGGCAGCACTTGCGGTGTGGCGAGCCTTGTATTTCTGGCCGGCGTCCGACGCCCCGAAAGAATCGCTGGCTTCCTTGCCTCTAGAGACCCAGCGCGGCGCCTATCTGGTGCAAGGCCTGGGCCACTGTGCGGAATGCCACGGCGCGCGTGGCCCGTTGGGTGGCTTGCGCGGCGGCCAAGAATTTGCGGGGGCCGTGTTGCCAGGCACACCGTGGTACGCCCCCTCGCTGGTCAACACCGCAGAAGCCGGGGCAGTGTCTGTTGAACACACGATGCGCCTCTTGCAGACCGGCACGACGGGACTGCAAAGCGCAAATGCTCAAGCCGTGGCGCAGGGCCCGATGGCCGAAGTGGTGCTGCACGGCAGCCAGTATTTGCGCGATTCCGATGCCCGTGCCATCGCGCTGTACTTGCAGACCTTGGTGCCCGCTGCGCCAGCGCAGGAGCGCGCAAGCGCACAGGCGCAAGCCCCATCGAAAACCGATCCCAAAGCGGCCAAGCTCTATGAAGACCACTGCGCCAGCTGCCATGGCAAAGAAGGCCAGGGTCAGCCAGGCGCTTACCCTGCGCTGGCGGGCAACCGCGCGGTGCTCATGGCGCGGCCCAACAACGCGGTGCTGAGCGTGCAGTTTGGCGGCTTTGCCCCGGCCACTGCGAGCAATCCGCAGCCTTACGGCATGCCACCCTTTTTGCTGACCCTGAACGACGCCGAAGTGGCTGCCGTACTGAGCCACGTGCGCAGCAGCTGGGGCAACCACGCCGCGGGCGTGACCGAGCTCGAAATGCAGCAAATCCGCCGACTGCAGGCCACGCATTGATTGCCGCAGGCATTGAGATCGTCCACCAGGACGATGCGCTCGTCGTGCTCAACAAACCACCGGGCTTGCTGTCGGTGCCAGGGCGCGGCGAGGACAAACAAGACTGCCTAAGCGCCCGGGTGCAGGCCCGGTTTTCTGACGCGCTGGTGGTGCACCGGCTGGACATGGCCACCTCGGGCTTGATCGTGATGGCGCGAGGCATGGACGCCCAGCGCGCCTTGAGTGCGGCCTTTGAGCGCCGCCAAGTGCACAAGCGTTACCTGGCGGTAGTGGCAGGGCTGCTGCCAGTTGGCACGGATTGGCAAACCATCGACCTGCCCATTCGGGTGGACTGGCCGAACCGGCCGCTGCGCACCATCCACCCCGAGGGCCAGGCCAGCCAGACGCGCTGGCGCTGTGTGGCGCAAGACCTGGCCCGTGGCAGCAGCGGCGTGGAGCTGGAACCTCTGACGGGCCGCAGCCACCAACTGCGCGTCCACTTGCAGGCGCTGGGCCACCCCATTCTGGGCGACGCTTTGTATGCACCGGAATCGGTCCAGGCCATGGCACCCCGCTTGCTGCTGCATGCCTGCGCACTGGGCTTGGCGCACCCCGAGACTGGCCAGGCTCTGCACTGGGACTGCCCACCCGCGTTTTAGTCCGGTTCGCCGCCGAGGGGCCATACCGCCCAAGCCCTAAAATGCGCTGGTGACCTCCATCCTCAACGCCGACCTGCACTGCCACTCTGTGGTGTCAGACGGAACCCTCACCCCCGAAGAACTCGCACAACGTGCCAGCGCCAATGGCGTGGAACTGTGGGCGCTGACCGACCACGACGAAATCGGCGGTCAGGTGCGCGCAGCGGCGGCAGCCAAGGCCTGCGGCATGCGCTACCTGACGGGTGTCGAAATTTCGGTGACTTTTTTGCACCAGACGGTGCACATCGTCGGCCTGGGTTTTGACCCAGAGAACGCCGCGCTGGTCGCCGGTTTGCTGCAAACCCGGGGCGGACGCCGAGAGCGCGCCTTAGACATGGCCAAGGACCTGGAGCGCGTCGGCATCCACGGCGCTTTTGAAGGCGCACTGCAGTACGCCGGCAACCCCGACCTCATCTCGCGCACCCACTTCGCCCGCCACTTGGTGGAAACCGGCGTGTGCAAAGAAACGTCCGAGGTGTTTCGCAAATACCTGACCGAAGGCAAACCTGGCTATGTGGAACACCGCTGGGCCACGCTCAAAGACGCGGTCACCTGGATCACAGGCGCAGGCGGTATGGCCATCGTGGCCCACCCGGCGCGCTACAAATTCACGCCGAATGAAGAATTTGCCTTGTTCACCGAATTCAAAGGCCATGGCGGCCAAGGCGTGGAAGTGGTCACCGGCAGCCACACCGCGGCTGAATACGTGAGCTACGCCACCGTGGCCAAGGACTACGGCCTGGCTGCATCGCGCGGCAGCGACTTTCACAGCCCCTTAGAAAGCCACACCGAACTCGGCACCCTGCCCTACCTCAGCGGCACCCTCACGCCGGTGTGGGAACTGCTGGCCGCGCGCATTCAGTAGCCGTACCAATAGCCGCACCGCGCACGCCATGGCCCAGTTTTTTGAAGTTCATCCGGACAACCCGCACCCGCGCTTACTCAAGCAAGCCGTGGCGCTGTTAGAAAAAGGCGGCGTGCTGGCCGTGCCCACCGACTCCAGCTATGCGCTGGTGTGCCAGTTGGACGACAAAGCCGCCGCCGACCAGTTGCGTCGCATCCGCGGTGTGGACGACAAGCACCACCTCACCCTGCTGTGCCGCGACCTGAGCGAACTGGCCAACTACGCGCGGGTGGACAACTGGCAGTTCCGGCTGGTGAAGGCGGCCACACCGGGGCCCTACACCTTTATTCTGGAAGCCAGCAAAGAAGTGCCGCGCCGCCTGAGCCACCCCTCGCGCAAGACCATCGGCCTGCGCGTGCCCGAGCACAAAACGCTGCAAGACCTGCTCGCACTCCTCGGTGCGCCCTTGCTGGCCACCACACTCATGCCCCCCGGCGAGACCGACGCCCTGAATGACGCGCAAGACATCCGCGAACGCTTTGAGCACCAGCTTGCCGGCGTGATTGACGCAGGCGCTTGCGCCCTGGAGCCCACCACGGTGGTTGATTTGACCAGTGGCGAGGTAGAGCTGGTGCGCCAAGGCGGCGGCAGCTTGGCGCGTTTGGGTTTGTAGCCCGCCCCCCCCTTCAACCGAAAGCCGCTGTGGACATTGCCCAACTAATTCAAACCGTCGCGCTGTATGCGATACCGGTGATTTTTTCGATCACACTGCATGAGGCTGCGCACGGCTATGCCGCGCGCTACTTTGGCGACAACACCGCCTGGGCCCTGGGCCGCGTATCGCTCAACCCCATGAAGCACATCGACCCCATGGGCACCATCGTGCTGCCGCTGGTTCTGTACTTTGCCACCTCGGGTGCGTTTTTGTTTGGCTTTGCCAAGCCGGTGCCGGTCAACTTTGCGCGCCTGCGCAACCCCAAGTGCGACATGGTGTGGGTGGCTTTGGCCGGCCCTGCGTCTAACTTTGTGCAAGCCCTGCTCTGGGGCGTGGCGCTTTATGTGTTACACGGCGCGGGCGTGACCGAGCCGTTTTTTCTGAAAATGTGCCAAGGCGGCGTGCTGGCCAATGTGGTGATGTTTGTGTTCAACCTGTTCCCGATTCCACCGCTGGACGGGGGCCGCATCCTGGTCGGGCTCTTGCCCTGGCGTCAGGCTGTTGCCGTCTCACGCATCGAGCCCTGGGGCTTTTACATCGTCATGGCGCTGGTCGTGACGAAGGTCATCAACACCTTTTGGATGATGCCGCTCATGGGCCTGAGCTACGACCTCATTGACCTGCTGCTGAGCCCGCTGCGCATGCTTGTGCAATAAATTTTTTGAATTTCTAAGAGCTGCTGAACACCATGAGCACCATCCGTTTTTTGACCGGCATCACCACCTCGGGCACGCCGCATTTGGGCAACTACGTGGGCTCCATCCGGCCCGCCGTGGCCGCGAGCTTGCGCCCTGGTGTGGAGAGCTATTACTTTCTGGCCGACTACCACGCACTCATCAAAATTGACGAGCCCGCGCGCATTCAGCGCTCCACGCTGGAGATCGCCGCCAGCTGGCTGGCTGCGGGCCTGGACCCGGCGCGTGTAGTGTTTTACCGCCAGTCGGACGTGCCTGAGATTCCCGAACTCACCTGGTTTTTGACCTGCGTCACCGGTAAAGGCGTGCTTAACCGCGCCCATGCCTACAAAGCCTCGGTGGACAAAAACCTGGCCGCAGACGCCGACCCCGACGCCGATGTGACGGCGGGCCTCTTTATGTACCCGGTGCTGATGGGCGCAGACATTTTAATGTTCAACGCCCACCATGTGCCGGTGGGGCGCGACCAGATTCAGCACATCGAAATGGCGCGCGACATGGCGCACAGCTTCAACCACCGCTACGGCGAGCACTTTGTGGCGCCCCAGGCCGCGATTGAAGAGTCGGTTGCCACCCTGCCCGGCCTGGACGGCCGCAAGATGAGCAAGAGCTACGACAACACCATCCCCTTGTTCGCGCCGCGCGCCGAGCTGAAAAAACTCATTGCCAGCATCAAGACCGACTCGCGCGCGCCAGGCGAGGCCAAGAGCACCGAAGGCTCGGCCCTGTTCCAGATTTACCAAGCTTTTGCGAGCGCCGAAGAGACCGCCGCTTTTGCGCAAGACTTTGCCAATGGCATTGCCTGGGGCGAGGCCAAAGACAAGCTGTTTGAACGCATTGACCGCGAGATCGCACCCATGCGCGAACGCTACGAATGGCTGATGGCCCACCCGCAAGAAGTGGAAGCCCTGCTGCACGCCGGTGCCGCCAAAGCC
The DNA here is from genome assembly GCA_947371775.1 of Comamonadaceae bacterium. Lineage (GTDB taxonomy): Bacteria > Pseudomonadota > Gammaproteobacteria > Burkholderiales > Burkholderiaceae_C > Allorhodoferax. Next base: position 2,189 of record CANBQX010000072.1, on the reverse strand, counting down.
CGCGCTGTGGCCACGCCCTTTATGGCCCGCCTGCGCCAGGCCGTGGGCCTGCGCGGCCTGGACGCCAACAGCGGCACAGCCACCGCCAAGGCCGCCAAAGTAGCCGCCGCCAGCTTTAAGCAGTACCGGGAAAAAGACGGCCAGTTTTATTTCAAACTGGTGGACGCCAAAGGCACCCTTCTGCTGCAAAGCCGGGGCTTTGCGTCGCCCAAAGACGCGGGTACTGCTATCGGGCAGATCAAGCAGCAAGGCCTGAGCGCTATCAGCGCCATGCAGGCCCAGCTGGACGGGCCCCAGGCCGACGCAGCCACCCTGCAAGCCGCGCTGGACAGCATGCAAAGCGACGCGGCTTAAACAAAGCCCATGCCAGCGCGCTACTTTGTCCAGCTGCTGATGCTCTCGGCGCTGTGGGGCGCATCGTTCATCTTGACGCGGGTCTCGGCCCCGCAGCTTGGGCCCAATGTGTCGGCGGCACTGCGCATGGTGCTGGCCACCATCGTGCTGGGCATCATCATGCGGGCGCTCAAGCACCCCTGGCCGTGGCAGCATTGGCGTGAGCTGTTTTTCATTGGCTTTTTGGCGGTGGCGGGGCCGCATGCGCTGTACTCGTGGTCGGCCTTGCATTTGCCTGGTGGCTATGGCGCGCTGCTGTCGGTCACGGCGGTGTTGTTTGGCGCGTTTGCATCGGCCTTGCTGAAAGAAGAAGCCCTCACGCGCGGCAAGCTGGCGGGCTGCTTATTGGGCCTGGTGGGCGCGGCGCTGGTGGTGCACCTGGGGCCGGTGGAGCCCACGGCCACGCTGGTGTTCTCTGCGCTGGTGTGCATGGGCGCCGCAGCACTGTCTGGCACCGCCACCCCGTTTTTGAAGCGTGCTACCTCGCGCATGGAGCCGCTCTCTATCACCGCGGGCATGCATGCCGCCGCCGTCGTCATGCTGCTGCCCGGCGCGGTGCACGATTTGCCCCAGGCCCATTTCACACTCACGGCGGTGGCAGCGGTGACGGTGCTGGGCATTGCCACCTCGGGCCTGGCGTATTGGATGTTCATGCGCATCATCCAGCACGTGCCGCCCATGGCGTCCATGACGGCCAACTTCATGAGCACTGGCTTTGGCGTGCTGTGGTCGGTGCTGCTGCTCGACGAGCCCACCAGCCTGGCCATGGCTGCGGGTGGTGGGCTGATCATCGTGGCTTGTTTGCTGGTGTCTAACCTCAACCCGCTGCGGGCGTTGAGTGAGCGGTTTTTGTCGGGGCTGAATTAGGGTTTGAAAACCCTTATTCAAAACCGGTAGGTTTCCATTCTTGACAGATATAGTGCAGGCACCGGATGCGCTTGCGAAGTCGGTCTCGCCACCGAAAGCCAGTCCCTTTCAATCGTTAAATTTCACCTTGCGCTTAATTATTTTGTAGATACAATAAAATATGCTCACGTGGGACGAAACCAAGCGCAAGCTGAACCTCAAGAATCACGGGCTTGACTTCGTTGGATGCGATGCAATCTGGGACCACTTCACGGTGACCCGCGAGGACAGACGGCAAGACTACGGCGAAGAACGTCTGGTTTGCTTCGGTCTTCTTGAGGCCGAAGTGGTTGTGATGGTTTACACCGAACGCCCGAAAGGGCCTCACGTGATATCGCTGCGAAAGGCAGAAAAACATGAAGCTCGCTACTACCGCCAAGTTGCCAAAGAAAACCTCAGCTAAGGTCAATGACCCGGACAATCCGGCATGGACCGAGGACATGCTGGGTGCGCCAGTGCTCACGCGTGGACGCGGGCCACAAGCTGCTCCCACGAAAGTCCTCACCTCTGTTCGTTTGGATGCGGACGTTCTGGAATACTTTAAGTCGCAAGGGGCAGGCTATCAGTCACGGATCAATGCAGCGCTGCGAATCGTATTCGAGCGATCTTTGACGGGTCGTTAGAGGACGAACGTTGAAAATATTCCGTGAAAACAGTTCGCGAAGCCTTACTTTCGGCGCGCTGAAGCGGTGGAGAATGATCTCTGCAAGTTTTCATAGCTCGCATACGCGGACTCAAGCTTAGAAGTCATCTTTCACCCCTTTGACCCGCGCACGGACGGCCTTGGGTAGCAGGGCGATTTTTTCTCTTTGCATGGCCAAGTACGTCGTCAACTACAGATGGTCTTGGTCAAACAGTGGCACACCGCAGATCGTGGCCACTTCAAACAC
>CANBQX010000071.1 GCA_947371775.1 Comamonadaceae bacterium | reverse complement strand
ACAGGCGCTCTTTGGCGCCCCAGATGCGGTTTTCGCGCAGGGCCATGGGCAGCGGGCGGCCTTGGCCGATGGCGTCTTTGACACGCTTGAGGGCGCGAATGTCTTCGGCCAGGGTGTAGTGCACCAGCACCTCGGCCTCGCCCTCGGCTTGCAGGCCATCGAGCATGTGCTGCACCCGCAGGGCTTGGCCCGCCAGCACCGCCTCCGAAAGCTTGAACACGTCGTAGCGTGCCACGTTGAGCACTGCGGACTCGACTTGCTCCAGCGTCAGCACGCCGTCGTTGGCAGGCGTGGGCGGGTGCAGCAGCGCGAGTTTTTGAATCTCCTGGTGTGCAGCAAGCAGGTTGCCCTCGACCCGGTCCGCAAAAAATTGCAGCGCGTGTTGGCCTTCCAGACCGGCAGCCACCCGTTGGCCCTGCGCGCCCAGGCGCTGGGCAATCCACTGCGGCAGCGCCTGGCGCTCCACCGGCTCCACTTGCAAGGTCACGCCAAAGTTCTCGAGGGCCATGAACCAAGCGCTGGACTTGGTGGCTTTGTCCAGCCGGGGCAGCAGCACGATGGTGAGCGTGCTGTCGTTGCCTTGCGACTGCTCGGCGATTTGCTGCAAGGCGGCACTGCCCTCCTTGCCCGGCTTGCCGCTGGGAATGCGGATTTCGATAATTTGCTTGTCGGCAAACAGGCTCAGGCTGCCCAGCGCGGCCAGCACCTCGCTCCAGTCAAAGTGGGCGCCCACCACGGTGTGGGCACTGCGCTCGCTAAAGCCCTGGGTGCGCGCATGGGCGCGCAGGGCGTCTAGCGCCTCGAGCTGCAACAAGGGCTCGTCGCCGTGCAGGGTATACAGGCTTTTGAGCCCACGCTCGAGGTGCCGACCAAGCTGCAGCGGGGCAATCTGCATGGCTTGCGCGCTCAGGGTGCCAGGGTTTTGACGGCAGCCAAGCGGCGCACCAGCTGCTGCACGGCGTCGGTCTGCATGTCGCGGTACAGCATGCGCTCTTCGGCCTCTTTGGCCAGCGCCGCAGATTCGCTGTAGCTCATGTCGCGCTGCAAGCTCACGGTCGTGGGGGCAATCAGCTCCACACCGGCCGGTGTGCGCAGGCGAAAGCGCACGCGCAGGCGCAGCTGAAATTCACGCACCTGGCCCGAGGCATTGACGCCAGCGACCGCCTTCTCTCGCGCCTCCTCCAGGATGTCCACCACCGCATCGGGCGCTATGCCCTCCGCGCTGGGCGCCAAAGACAGCAGCTTGGGGCCGAAGGTGCGCGCAAGCTCAGCCGCCACGCCCGTGTTTTTTTCCGGCGTCACGGCCACGGTCTCAAACGCAAAATTTTGGCTGTTGCGCAAGGCAAAGCCGCAGCCTGGCAGCGCCAGCAGCACCGTCAAACCCATCAGCACACCCGCGCGCCGCAGCGGGCTGGGCTTGCAGTGCAAACGGGATGGTTCGAGGCGGCTCATGGTTGGGCGACGTGCGATTTACAGCACCACATTGACCAAGCGGCCAGGCACCACGATCACCTTTTTCGGCGTCGCACCTGCGGCAAACGAGGCCAATGTCGGGCTGGCCAGCGCCAGTGCCTCAATCGCCTCTTTGCTCGCACCCGAGGGCACGACCACCGAGCCGCGCAATTTGCCATTGATTTGCAGCACCAGCTCCACCTCGTCTTGCACCAAGGCACCTGCGTCCACCTGCGGCCAGGCCGCGTCAAGCAAATCGCCCTGCGCTGCCGCATAGCCCAGCTCCACCCACAGGGCATGCGCCAGGTGCGGCGTGGCGGGATACAGACTGCGCAGCAAGATGCCAAAGCCTTCGAGCAACACCGCCACGTCGGCAGCGCCGCCGGTGGGCTTGAAGTCGTCCAGGGCGTTGATCATCTTCATCGCACCCGAGACCACGGTGTTGTATTGCATGCGCTGGTAGTCGTAGTCCACCTGCTTGAGCACGGTGTGCACCTCCAGCCGCAGCGCTTTGGCTTCTTTGGACAGAGTCAGGGCAGACACGGCACCTGCAGCGCGTGCAACGGCCAGGTCGAGCCCGGAGAGTTTGTAGCCAAAGTTCCAGACCCGGCGCAAAAAGCGGTAGCTGCCCTCCACGCCGCCGTCGTTCCACTCCAGGGTGGCCTCGGGGGGTGCGGTGAACATCGTGTACAGGCGGGCGGTGTCTGCGCCGTATTTTTCAATCAGGTCTTGCGGATCCACCCCATTGTTTTTGGACTTGGACATGGTGCCCACGCCCTCGTAGTCGATGGCAGTGCCCACGGGCAAATCGCCCACCGCTTTGATGAGGCGTGCACCCACCACTTTGCCGGTCGCGTCCAGCACATGCTCCACGTCCTGCGGCCAGAAATATTCTTTGGCGCCCTTGTCGGTGCGGCGGGAATAAATGTGGTTCAGCACCATGCCCTGGGTGAGCAACTTGGTAAAGGGCTCGTCGATGGTGACCAACCCGATGTCACGCATCACCTTGGTCCAGAAGCGCGCATACAAGAGGTGCAGGATGGCGTGCTCAATGCCACCGATGTACTGGTCCATGCCGCTGCCACCACTCGCGCCACTGGCGTCACGCATCCAGTAGGCCGTGCCTGCGCCCACCATTTGCTGCGCGTTGTGCGGGTCGCAGTAGCGCATAAAGTACCAGCTCGAATCCACAAAGGTGTCCATGGTGTCGGTTTCGCGCCGCGCAGCCTTGCCGCAGACCGGGCAGGTCACACCGGCATGAAAGCCCTCGTGCTTGTGCAGCGGGTTGCCCGAGCCGTCAGGAATGCAGTCCAGCGGCAGCACCACGGGCAGGTCTTTTTCGGGCACCGGCACCGCGCCATGCTCTTCGCAATGGATGATGGGAATCGGCGTGCCCCAGTAGCGCTGGCGGCTCACACCCCAGTCGCGCAAACGCCAGGTGGTCTTCTTCTCGCCCAGGCCTTGGGCGGCCAGGTCTGCAGCCACTGCGTCTACGCAGGCTTGGAACGTGAGTCCGTCGTATTTGCCGGAGTTGACCGCGCGGCCTGCGCCTTTTTCGGCATACCAGTCGTGCCATTGGGTCGCGTCAAACGCGCCGGCTTTGTCCACCGCCACCACTTGGGTGATCGGCAGTGCATATTTCAGCGCAAAGGCAAAGTCGCGCTCGTCGTGCGCTGGCACGCCCATGACCGCACCGTCGCCATAGCCCATGAGCACGTAGTTGCCCACCCACACCGGTACCGGCTGGCCGGTCAGCGGATGCGTGACCGACAGGCCCGTAGCCATGCCTGCTTTTTCTTTGACGGCGAGTTCGGCCTCGGTGGTGCCGCCCTTTTGGCATTCTTCGATGAAGGCGGCCAAAGCCGGGTTGCTGGCAGCGGCATGCGCAGCCAGTGGATGCTCGGGCGCCACTGCGCAAAAAGTCACGCCCATGATGGTGTCCACGCGGGTGGTGAAGACAAACATCTTGCCCTCGCCGATCAAGGCGCCATCGGCACCCTGGATATCGTGCGGGAACGCAAAGCGCACGCCCTCGCTCTTGCCGATCCAGTTTTCCTGCATCAGCTTGACGCGCTCGGGCCAGCCGGGCAATCCGGTCTGCACCTGGCCTAGCAGCTCTTGGGCGTAGTCGGTAATCTTGAGGTAGTAGCCGGGGATCTCGCGCTTTTCAACCAAGGCACCGGTGCGCCAACCGCGCCCGTCAATCACCTGCTCATTGGCCAGCACGGTTTGGTCCACCGGGTCCCAGTTCACGACCTGGGTCTTGCGGTAGGCAATGCCTTTTTCCAGCATCTTCAAAAACAGCCACTGGTTCCACTGGTAGTAGCTGGGGTCGCAGGTGGCGACCTCGCGGCTCCAGTCAATGGCCAGGCCCATGGCCAGCATTTGCTGCTTCATGTGGGCAATGTTCTCAAACGTCCACTTGGCAGGCGGCACACCGTTTTTGAGCGCGGCGTTTTCTGCGGGCAGGCCAAAGGCGTCCCAGCCCATGGGCATGAGCACGTTGTAGCCCTTCATGCGCAAATAGCGCGCGAGCATGTCGTTGATGGTGTAGTTGCGCACATGGCCCATGTGCAGCTTGCCGCTGGGGTAGGGCAGCATGGAGCAGGCGTAAAACTTGGGCTTGGACTGGTCTTCGGTGACGCGGTAGGCCTCGTGGCCGTTCCACAGGGGCTGAGCCCAATGGTTGCGGGCTGCTTGCTCAATGGCAGTGTGTTGGTACTTGTCTTGCATGGGGGGTCTTGAAGGGAATCCTGCCCATTTTAGGCCGTGGGCCTGCTGCCTGAGCGCCAGCAAGCGGGTGCAGCTTTATTCGCTGGCCTGGGACACAAAGCCGACCCGGCTCAGGCCCGCGCGGTTGGCCTGCGCCATGAATTCCAGCACGCGGCCATAGGGCACCGCGCGGTCGGCGCGCAGCTGCACTTCAGTTTGGGCATTGGTGGCGGCGGCCTGGCCCAACGCACCGTCTAGCGCCTCCCCCGCCACGATCTGGTCATGCACATACACGTTGCCGTCTTTGTCAATCGCCACCGCCAGTGTCGGTGCGCTGGTGTCCACCGTCGAGGGTGCGTTGGCGTGGGGCAAATCGACCTTCACGGCGTTGACCAGCAGAGGCGCAGTAATGATGAAGATCACCAGCAGCACCAACATCACGTCGATCAGCGGGGTCATATTGATCTCGCCCATGGGCGCATTGCCGTGCGGGCGATCCATGCGACCAAAAGCCATGGTCTTTAGTAGCCTGTGCGCGTCGCAGCGTCGCGCAATGTGCTGTTTTGCGGGTGCTGCGCTGCCATCACCTCGCGCAGGTCGCGGGCAAAACCGTCCAGCTCGGCCTCCAGTCGGCCAATGAGACGGCCCAGCAAGTTGTAGCCCAGCACCGCCGGAATGGCCACCGCCAGACCGGCTGCGGTCATGATCAAGGACTCGCCCACAGGGCCTGCAATCTTGTCGATGCTGACCTGCCCGGCACCGGAGATGGTCAACAGCGCGTGGTAAATGCCCCACACCGTGCCCAACAGCCCCACAAACGGTGCCACCGAGCCCACGGTGGCCAACAGCACCTGGCCCGACTGCAGCTTGTGCAAGCTCGACTGCAAAGCGTCACGCAGCACCCGGGTGAGCTGGGCTGCGGCGTCACCTGCCGCGCCCAGGCAGCGGCCGGCGCTTGCGATTTCGAGTTGGGTGTGCGCCGCCTGCACCAGCGGCAAGACCATGGCACTGCGGTCAAAAGCCTTCAGGGCCACGAGGGCCGCGTCAGCATCACGGGCCTGCCAAAAAGCGGTGGTGCTGCGCGCCACGTCCTGCGCGGCCCGGCGCAGCAGCCAGGTTTTCCACACAATCACCACCCAGCTGCCCACCGACATGGCCAATAACAGCAAGGCCACCGCCTGGTGCACGATGTCGCCTTGGAACAGCGCCATCAGGCCCTGCACCGCGTTCATTTCAGGCCCAGCACATCAAACATGTCATACAAGCCGCTCGTGCGTGTCGCCAAAAACCGCACAGCGCGCAGGCTGCCTTGGGCATAGGTAGCGCGGCTCGACGACTTGTGGCTGATCTCAATGCGCTCGCCGGTGCCGGCAAACAGCACCGTGTGGTCGCCCACAATGTCGCCACCCCGGATCGTGGCAAAACCGATGCTCGACGGGTCGCGCTCGCCGGTCACGCCTTCGCGGGCATAAACAGCGCAATCTTTGAGGTCACGCCCCAGCGCACCGGCAATCACTTCACCCATCTTGAGCGCGGTGCCCGACGGTGCGTCGACCTTGTGGCGGTGGTGCGCTTCAACGATTTCAATGTCGTAGCCCGTGGCCAAAGCCTTGGCGGCCATTTCAAGCAGCTTCAATGTCACGTTCACGCCCACGCTCATATTGGGCGCCATCATGATGGGGATGTGCCGCGCCGCCTCGGCAATCTGCGCCTTTTGCGCCTCGGTAAAGCCGGTGGTGCCAATCACCATGCCCACGCCCAGAGCCTGGCAAACCTGCAAGTGGGCCATGGTGCCCTCGGGCCGGGTGAAGTCGATCAGCACCTTGCTAGCGGCCAAGCCCTCTTGCAAATCGGCCGTGATGTGCACGCCCGTGGTTTGGCCTGCATAGGCCCCTGCGTCCTGGCCGATGGCCGGGCTGCTGGCGACGTCCAATGCACCGGCCAGCGCAAAGTCGCTGTCTGCGCGCACCGCCTCGATCAGCATGTGGCCCATGCGCCCGCTGGCGCCGGCAATCGCCACGGCAATGGCGTCTCTTGTGTTCGATGTGTGAACCATCCGTTGCACTCCGTGTTCAGGTGCTGGTTAGGGGGCCGCTGCGGGCTCGAGCGGCGGGTAACTGTTCACGCCCGGCAATGGTGCGGCGGGAGCCGCAGCTTTGGCGGCCGGTGGTGGGTATTTGGCCAAGTCCGCCTCGCTGGCTTGCAGCGGTTTGGATGCAGGTACTTCGTGGTGCTTGCGCAAGCTGCCTACAAAATCGGCTTCGCTGGGCAGCGGATCGGCCTCGATGCGCTCTAAGCGCTCGTCTTTGAAATACACCGTGACATGGCGGTCTTGCGCGGGAAAACCTTGGCTTTGCAAGGTAAAGGTGTAGTCCCAGCGCTGGGCATGAAAAGGGCTGATCAACAAGGGCGTGCCCAATATGAACTGCACCTGCGCGCGCGGCATGCCCACTTGCAGTGCAGCCAGCTGTTCCCGGGTGACCACATTGCCCTGGACAATGTCCATGCGAAAGGGGGTCACCACCTCGGGCACGGCGCGGCTGACGCGGTCCATGCTGCTGCAGGCCACCAGCGCCATGGCAGAGGCCGCCAGGCCCAAGGCAGCCATGCAGCGGCGAACAGAAAAGTGGAAAGTCATAGGCGGAAATTGGGGCAGTAAGATCGCGGCATTGTAGCCCTGCACCCCCTTTGACGATCACGCCATGACCAACATCGACGAACTCAAAAGCACCGGGCTCAAGGCCACTATCCCCCGCCTGAAAATCCTCGAAGTGTTCCAGCGCAGCGGCCAGCGCCACATGTCGGCGGAGGACGTCTACCGCCTTTTGCTGCAAGAGCGCTCTGACGTGGGATTGGCCACCGTCTACCGGGTGCTGACGCAGTTTGAGCAGGCCAGCATCCTGACCCGAAGCCAGTTTGAGGGCGGCAAGTCGGTCTACGAACTCAACCAGGGCCAGCACCACGACCACATCGTCTGCCTGGACTGCGGACAGGTGGAAGAGTTCTTTGACCCCGAGATCGAGCAGCGCCAGCAAGCCGTGGCCAAACTCAAAGGCTTCACCATCACCGACCATGCCCTGAGCTTGTACGCCACCTGCAACAAAGCGCACTGCCCCAACCGGACGCGACCGCGCGACTAGCAGGAGACTTTTTTCGGGCACAAAAAAGCCCCCAGGTATTGCTACCTGGGGGCTTTTGAACTTTTTAGTTCTCACACTGGCACAAGGCCAGCGCGGGAATTAGAAGTTTTTGCCGAGGCGAACGCCGAAGGTGTCGGTGCTCACGCCAGCTTGGCTCACGAAGGTGCCAACGCTTGCTGCAACATAAGTCAGCTTGGACAGGTTGTACTGACCAGCGAACTCGGTGAAGGAAGCTGCATCACGCTTGCCCCAGTTCACGCCAACGGAGTTGTTACCCACGGGAACCAATGCGCTCAACAGAGTTGCAGTCGCAGCGGCACCAGCCGTTGTATTGTTCAGGGTGTTCAGGCCAGCAGTTTCGATACCCACAGCGACTTTGGCAACGCCAGCGTCGTAAGTCACGGTTGCGTCGAGGCGTTGGCCACGTGCGTCACCGGTCAGGTATTCGGAGTTACGGATGTTGTATTCGCCAACCACGGTCAGAGGACCTTGAGCGTACTTGCCGTACAACACGTGGGTCACGCTGGTGGGAGAGCCGTAGCCGTCGCCGCCTTCAACGTACTTGTAACCCAGGGTCACAGGGCCCATTGCGGGAGCCATGTACACCAAAGCGTCCACACCACCGCGGGCCATCACGCCGCCGTTCACGGCAGCAGTCCAGTGGTCGGTGGAGCTCACTTCAGGAGCAAACATGATGTTGTTCAAGATGCCGCCGCTGCGGGTGTTGAACAGGCCAAACATGCCGTTGGCGCCGCTCAGAACAATGCTCTTGTCGCCGGAGTAGTTGTTTGCACCCCAAGCGCCGTCGGAGTTGAATTCCATCGAAATGGTGGACTTCAAGCCGCCGCCCAGATCTTCGGTCACGCCCACGTCGATGTACGCGTCGGTGTTAGCCAAGCCTTTAGCGCCGTCTGTGGTTTTGCCGTAGGTGAAGTCAACGCCGCCAGTGATAGCGACTTGTGCGTAAGATGCACCAAAGGATGCCACAGCAGCCAATGCAATCAGGGTCTTTTTCATTAAAAATTCTCCAAAGGTTAATCAAAGGATGGTGAGTTCATAAAATTGATCTCATACATCGACTCCTGTTCCAGAAGCTGTATGTATTCCACCAGAGCATTAGGCCTTTGGCAAAGAAAACCCCGAAATTACCGCGCTGGAGCCCAATTTTTGTTGCACCCACACAACAAACCGGGCTAAACCGGGGCTGTAAAGCGTGGGCAGGCACTGCGTCGCCGGCTTCAAAGGACTGCCGTATTGCCCTCCATCAAACCTTTTTACCGCCTGCAAGGCTATGCTCACACCATGCAAAACCCTACTGACCGTCTGATGGCTGCCGCCGATACGGCGCTGCGCACCTTGTTCGCAACGCCGCGCGCGTCGCAGCCCTGCCCCACACTCCCCGAGGCCGCCACGGCGCTCAGCGAACAGGAAAAGCAGCACTCCGCCGGTCTGATGCGGGTCAACCACGTGGGCGAGGTCTGCGCCCAGGCGCTGTACACCGCGCAGGCGCTTGCCACCCACAACCCAGGGCTGCGCGCTCACTACACCGCTGCCTGTATAGAAGAGACCGACCACCTGGCCTGGACGGCGCAGCGCTTGCAAGACCTGGGCTCACGCCCCTCGCTGCTCAATCCGCTGTGGTACGCCGGTGCTTTCGGGCTGGGCCTCTTGGCCGGGCGCATGGGCGATGCAGTAAGCCTGGGCTTTGTGGTGGAAACCGAAACCCAGGTGGGCGCCCACTTGGACAGTCACTTACAGGCGCTGCCAGAAGGTGATCACGCCTCGCGTGCCATCGTGGCGCAGATGCGCGACGACGAATTGCGCCATGCCGATGCAGCCCGCGCCGCCGGTGCGACGCCGCTGCCGCCACCGGTGCAGACGCTGATGCGTGCCGCTGCCAAGGTGATGACGACAGTCGCCCAACGGGTTTAACCACCGCCTCGCTCACGCTGCGGCCTTGCGGGTGCGGCGGCTTTGCAGCAGCCCGATGTTTTGCTCCCCCGTCACAGTGCTGGCGTAGTAAGTATTGATCACATCCACGCTGGTACGGGCATTGCGCGCCAGAGTGAGCAGGTCAATACCCTGGCCATACAGCAGGCGAAAAGTGATGGCCGAATGCCGAAAGCTGTACATGCTGCGCGGCTGGCCGTGGGCGCCCTGCTTGAGCTGGGTCACGCCCAGCACCCAATTCAGGTGAAAACTCAGCACGGCCAGCATGTAATGCCGGTCACGCAGATGCGGCATAAACAGATAGTCATCAGGCCCCGCCCGCCCCAGCAAAGCGTTGGTCTGAACGATTTGCTCGTAAATTCGCACGGCTGAATAGAGGGTGACGATGGGTTTGCCGTGGCTTTTGGTCTCTGGCAGGGTCAGGCGCAAATACGTGTGGTCGCCGCGCACCACCTCCACATGCCGGTGTTTGAGGGTCTTGAGGTCGCTGGGTCGGATAAAGCCATGCACCATGAAGCTGATGGCCCAGGCCAGCTCGGGAGGCATGACCTGCTCCTTGAGCCGCACCTTGTATTTGATGCGAATCTCCGCGCCGCTGTCGGGGTGGCGCTGGCCTCGCATGCTGCGCGCCTGGCGGATGATGCGCCGGTACTC
>CANBQX010000070.1 GCA_947371775.1 Comamonadaceae bacterium | reverse complement strand
CAATCTCTTGGCCTACATCCGCAGCAATCTGTTCTACTTTAATTTTTTCGCCAGCCGCAACCCGATATTGCTTGCCGCCGGTTTTTATGACCGCGTACATATTGACCTCTTCGATTATCGATTCCACGGACGAATTTCCGCAGAGCCCGTGAGTATAGCACGGCAGGGGCGCATTTCCAGTGCGGTTCATCAGCAAGCCCTAGGGGGTAAAGCCCCCTGCCTATAATCCGGCAAAAGCAGCTTGCGCATGGAATTGCAGAAAAACACCCCCCAAAACGCCCTTGGACCCGCATTCGTAGAACACGAATTGCGCCAGGTTGATGCCGTGATCAAAGAACGCCTGTCCTCGAGCGTGCCCTTGGTGGGCGACGTGGCCCAGCACATCATCGCGGCAGGCGGCAAGCGGCTTCGCCCCACCCTCTTGCTCTTGTGTTGTGGTGCGCTAGGTTTTGAAGGTCTGCAGCGCTTCAACATGGCCGCTGTGGTGGAGTTCATCCACACCGCCACCTTGCTGCACGACGATGTGGTCGACGAATCCACCTTGCGCCGGGGGCTTCCCACGGCCAATGCCAAGTTTGGCAACCCGGCCAGCGTGCTGATTGGCGATTTTTTGTACTCCCGCGCCTTTCAGATGATGGTCGAAGTACAGGACATGCGCATCATGAAAGTGCTGGCGGACGCCACCAATGTGATTGCTGAGGGCGAAGTCTTGCAGCTTATGAATATGCACAACGCCGACCTGAGTGAAGACGGCTATTTGCAAGTGATTCGATCCAAGACCTCCAAGCTGTTTGAGGCCAGTGCCCAAGTCGGCGCCATTTTGTCAGGCGCCTCGAGCGCACACGAGGCCGCCTGTGCAGAATTCGGCCAAGCCCTGGGCACGGCGTTTCAGGTGATTGATGATGTGCTGGACTACACCGGCGACGCCGCCATCATGGGCAAAAACCTGGGCGATGACTTGCGCGAAGGCAAGGCCACCTTGCCGCTGATTTTGGCCATGCAGCACGGCACGGCTGACGAAGCCCGGACCGTGCGCAATGCCATTGAAAAAGGCGATGCCAGCCAGTTAGAGGCCGTAGCGACTATCGTGCGGCGCACCGGCGGCTTGGAAAGCGCCATGCAGTCTGCCGCCCGTGAAATTGACCGTGCGCTAGAACAGGCTCGGCTGCTGCCGCCTGGTCCGCACGTTGACACCATGGTCGCGCTGGCCAGTGGCTCGCTGGCGCGCAACAAATAGGCAAGTTGCCGTTTAAATTTCTACATGGCCGCCAATTTCAATGGCGTGGTCGTAAGGAATTTTGAAATATTCGGTCGCGCTTTGCATGGTGCGGTGCAGGTAAATAAACGGCGCCATCCACAACGCTGAGCTGGCCTTAGACACCACGCGCTCTTTGCCCACAAAGAACGAGATTTCCATCAAACTGAAGTGGAACTCGCGGGCCCGCAACAACGCCACTGCGCGCAAGATGTGCGGTTCTTCCATGTAGCCATGGCGGACACTCACGGAGTGGAAGTTGTGACGCAAGTGTTCGATGGTGATGCGTTCCTCGTCCGGCACAAAGGGCATGTTGGCCGTCTCCACGTTCATCAATATGACACGCTGGTGCAGCACTTGGTTGTGCTTCAAGTTGTGCAGCAAAGACACCGGTGCAATATGGCTGTGCGGCACCATGAAGATGGCGGTGCCTTTAACGCGGTGCGGCTCACTCTTGTCCAGAGTATCCAAAAACTCTTCCAAGGGGATCGAATTGGCCCAACGCGCTTTGAGCAAACGATCGCGCCCGATGATCCAGCAAATCATGACCGCAAGCAGCGTTCCAGCGACACTCACCGGCAGCCAACCGCCGTCGAAAAACTTGAACAAGTTCGCACCCAAAAACACGCAGTCCAAGGCAAATAGCCCGGCAAAAATCGGGAAGAAAAGCAGTTTGCTCCATTTCTTGACACCGATCATGTAGCACGCAGCCAGCACCGTGTTGGTCAACATCGCACCGGTAACGGACACACCGTAGGCCGATGCCAAGTTATCTGAGTTCTTAAATCCCAATACGAGCACCACAACGCCAACCAGCAAAAAGATGTTCACCTTGGACACATAGACCTGGCCGATTTCTTCGACCGAGGTGTGTTTGACCAGCATGCGAGGAATAAAGCCCAACTGCACGGCCTGGGTGGTGATTGAAAAAGCACCCGAAATCACCGCTTGCGACGCAATGATGGTGGCCATTGCCGCCAAGAACAACAAGGGGATCAGAGCCCACTCGGGGGCGAGACGGTAAAACGGGTTATCCAGGGCGGCGGGGTCACGCAGCAACAAAGCGCCCTGACCAAAGTAATTCAGCAGCAAACTGGGAAACGCCACCCATAACCAGGCCTTTTGAATTGGCTCACGTCCAAAATGCCCCATGTCGGCATACAGTGCCTCACCGCCTGTGACTGCCAGCACGACCGCACCAATGATGGCCACTGACTCGACCGCATGCGCCTGTAGAAACAGCAAGCCCGTAAGAGGGTTGAGCGCAGCCAAAATGGACGGTGCGACGACAATTTCTCGCAAACCCAGGACGGCCAGGCTTAGAAACCAAATCAGCATCACCGGCCCAAAAACCTTACCAATCAGGTCCGTGCCAAAGCGCTCTACCGCAAACAGGCCGGTAATGAGCACCAAAGAAATCGCCACGACGTACTTGTCCAAATCAGGTGAAAGAACTTTAAGGCCTTCGACCGCGCTGAGCACCGAAATCGCCGGAGTAATCATGCTGTCGCCGAAAAAGAGTCCTGCACCCAAAGCTCCAGCGATGGTCACCGGCCAGCGGTATTTGGAGTCCTTGTGCAGCGCTTCCAACACCAGTGCCGTGAGCGCAAAAATCCCGCCCTCGCCGCGATTGTCTGCGCGCATGATGATGAAAACGTACTTGATCGTCACCACCAAAATCAAGGCCCAGGTAATCAGCGACAAGATACCGAACACCGCCTGCATGATCTCAGGCCCGCCCTTGGCGCCTGACGCCTCCACTGAAACTTTCAGTGCATACAAGGGCGAGGTGCCGATGTCGCCAAATACGACGCCCAACGCGCCAATGATGAGGGCCGCCGTGGCTCCGGTCGAAGCGTTGCTGTGGTGGTGGTTGCTCATGCTGTTGCTTGGGTAGAGAGTGGATTTTTTTCAGCCTAAAAGGCTGCACCGGCACGATGCCAGGCCTTGATCCACGTCAGTTTAACCAAATAAAAACGCAACAAACAATGAAAATGTCGTATTCGAAAGACGACGCAACGACTTGAAATTGATGTCAATCGCCCTGGACAGCCTGCCCTTGCGACAACGCTGATGGCACAAAGCGACCGCTGGCACCTTGTAGAATTATGGCCTTCGCGTGGCCCCGCACCGGTCACGCCGACAGCACCGCGGGGTGTAGCTTAGTCTGGTAAAGCGCTACGTTCGGGACGTAGAGAGCGGAGGTTCGAATCCTCTCACCCCGACCATATTTTCTCCATCACACCAGCTGACCCCTAGGGGCCAGCCAGCGTCAATCAAGACCGCGGCTTGATGTTCTCCGGATCGTACAAGGCTGCATAGCCCACTGCTTCTACCTTGACCGGATAGATGTCGTCAAAGTACTGGATCTGCAGCTCGCGCCCGACTTGGCAGTACTCGTAGGGCAGGTAGGCCAGGGCAATGTTCTTGCCGATGGTCGGGCCAAAGGCGATGCTGGTGGTGTAGGAGCGGCGGCCCTGGCTATCGATCAGGGTTTGGCCGGTGGCGGGGTCCATCACCGGCAGGTTGCCCAGCGGGTAGCGGGCCACACCGGTGGCATCGATGTTGTGCGTCATGGTCAGTGTGCACAAATAAGCCGGCTGGTGCGCGCGCTCGCGGAAGGCCAGATGGGCTTGCTTGCCGTGGAAGTCGGCAGCCTTGACCTTGGGTCGGGCCAGATCGCACTCCATCAGGTTGTATTCGGTCAGCAAGTCACCGTTTTGCAGGCGCAGGCTTTTTTCCATGCGGCGACTGTTGGCGTAGGTTTCCACGCCCACCGGCGTCACACCTTGCGCATACAGCGCGTCCCACAGGGCCAGACCGTCTTCGTACTTGAAGTGCAGCTCCCAGCCCTGCTCGCCCACATAGGAGATGCGGAACGCCAGCACCGGCACACCTGCAATCTTGAGGTTGCGGAAGGCGGTGAAGGGGAAGTTCTCATGCGTCCAGGCCTCGGGCTCGTCGGCAATCTTTTGGATGGTGGCGCGGGCGTTCGGCCCCCACACGCCCAGACAGCCGTACGCGGTGGTGGTGTCCGTGACCTTGACATTGGCGCCGCGGTCTTGGGCCATGCGCTGAATCCACACCAAGTCGCGGTGACCGGCATCGGCACCGTCAATCACGCGGTAGTGGTCTTGTGCCAGCCGCAACACGGTCAGGTCGGCGCGCACGCCGCCTTTGGCGTCCAGGAAATGGGTGTACACACCCTTGCCCACCGGCGTATCGCCACCAACCTTGGCCACGCAAATGTATTCCAGCAAATCCGCTGCATCGGGGCCTTCGACGTCAATCTCCGCGAAGTGCGACACATTGATCATGCCCACGTCTTCCGTCATCTTGAGGTGCTCGGCATTGGACACGCGCCAGAAGTGGCGGTTGTCCCACTCATTGGCGCGCACAGGTACCTTGTCGCCATAGACAGCGAGCAAATGCTCGTTGCTGGCGTAGCCATGGGCACGCTCCCAACCGGAGAGTTCCATGAAGTAGGCGCCCAGCGCTTTTTCACGCTCGTAAAACGGGCTCTTGAAAATGCCCCGCCCGGCGCTGTAGGGCTCGCGGTTGTGCACCGGCGGGTTGTAGATCTTGAACGCACCCTCGTAGCAGCGGTCGTGGATGTACTGCTCGTCCTGCTGGTAGGGGTAGATGCGGGCCACGTCGATGCGCGCATGGTCGATGTGCGTATAGCCATCGGTCATCCAGTCGGCGACGATTTTTCCGACGCCCGGGCCGTCTTTCACCCACACCGCTTCGGCGTACCACAGGCCACGCACTTTGGACGACTCGCCAATGGATGGGTTGCCGTCGGTAGTCACCTGCAAGAGGCCGTTGAACGAGTATTTGTCGTCATAGCCCAGCTCGGCCAGGATGGGCGTGAGTTCAATCGCGCGCTCCAGCGGCGCCATGATTTGGTCCAGCTCCAGGTCGCGGTGTGAGGGCGATAGGCGTGCCTGCTCTTTTTCGAGCACGTCGCGCGGATGGCACATGCGGGGGTGTTTCTCTTCGTAATAGCCCCACTCGATCTGGCCGCCTTCAGGCGTCTTGGGGTCCCCGGTATCGCGCAGATAAGCCGAGTTGCCTTGGTCACGCAGCAGTGGGTAGCCGATGTCTTTGCCCGTGCCCGCAAATTCCAAATAGGGTTTGAAAAAGGTCAGGGGATGGTCCACCGGCATGATGGGCAGGTCTTCGCCGGCCATGTTGGCAATCAGGCGACCCCACAAACCGGCACACACCACGACGTATTCGGCGGCAATAAAGCCTTTGGTGGTTTCCACGCCTTGAATGCGGCCGTTTTCAATACGCAGTCCGGTGCAGGCCGTGTTGGCAAAGGATTGCAGCTTGCCCGAGGCCACCGCTGCATCGACCAGTTCGCCTGCCACCATTTGGGAGCGGGGCTTAACCAAGCCGGCGTCCGGATCCCAGAGTGCGCCTTGCACCATGCTTTCGTCCAGCAGCGGCATTTTGGCCTTGGCTTCGGCCGCGCTGATCAGCTCCACCCGGTTGCCAAAGGCTTTACCCGAGGCCACGCGGCGCTTGAGCTCTTGCATGCGCTCGTCGTCACCTACGCGCGCCACCTCGATGCCGCCGATGCGGTCGTAGCGGCCCATTTTTTCGTAAAAGTCGATGCTGTACTTGGTGGTGAAGATCGTCATCTGATCGTGCATCGTGTTGAAGCAAAAATCAGAGGCGTGCGCTGTGGAGCCCACATCGGTCGGGATAGCCGACTTGTCGATGCCGACGATGTTGTCCCAGCCACGTTCAATCAGGTGGTGCGCCACCGATGCGCCGACGATGCCACCTTGGCCGATGATGACGACTTTGGCGCGTTCAGGAAATTGGGCCATTGTTGCGCTTGCTCCTACAGAAATTGGACATGGGGTGCCTTCAAGGCAGGTCAACAGTGTATTGGCCCCCGCGACCTAGACAGATGCAATTGCGACAGCAGTTTTCGCAATGTCGGCAAAGTCTGGGAGCCTGTGCCCTCAGGCCCGCGCGTCGCCCCAGCGCAAGGGCGTGTGGTCGTCGCCGCGGTACATGGTCTCGCCATGGCGGTCCACACAGTAGTGGCGCGACACAATCATTTCGTTGAAATGCATATCGGCCGCGATGCGGGTGTACTCAAACAAAACGCTCCGGGTGATGCGCGCGCCTGAGCGGACCAGGCAGCCATTGCCGATCCAGGCCGGGCCGGTGATGGTCGCGCCCGCCTCGATCCGGGTGCTCGAACCAATGTAGACCGGTCCCTCGATCTTGACGCGGTCCCAGTCGATGGACGTATTCAAGCCCACCCACACGCCCGGCAGCACCTCTTTGCCCGGCATTTTCATGTCAGGCACTTCCCCCTTGAGCACGCGCTGCAGCACCGTCCAGTAATCGCTCACCCGTCCGATGTCGATCCAATGGAAGGGGCGGTTTTGCACGAAGAACGGCAGTTGTTGGTCAACCAACTTCGGAAACAGCTCTGAGCCGATGTCGTACACACGGCCCGGGGGCACCATGTCCAGCACCTCGGGCTCAAAAATATAAACACCGGTACTGGCCAGGGTGGATTTGGCGTCTGCGGGCTTGGGTTTTTCTTGGAACGACGCAATGCGGCCATCTGCGCCGGCCAGTACCACGCCGTAAGCGCTGACCTCGGCCAATGGCACGTCCATCGCCACCAGACTTGCAACCGCGCCCTTGGCATGGTGCTCGGCAATCGCGGCCGTAATGTCCAAGTCAATCAAAGCGTCGCCACACAGCACCAGGGTGGTTTGGTCAAAAAACCCGCTGAAATCCTGGATGCGGCGCATGCCACCGGCCGAGCCCATGGGGCGGGGAACAACGTCTCCGCTTTCGCGCACGCCTTCGTAGGAGTAGCCGATTTCCACCCCCCAGCGGCTACCGTCGCCGAAGTACTCTTCAATCTTCTGGTGGTGGTAGGCGACATTGACCATGATTTCGGTAATGCCGTGGCGCGCCAAATGCTCGATCAGGTATTCCATGACCGGCTTACCCAGGATGGGCACCATCGGTTTGGGTAGGTCACGCGTGAGCGGACGCACGCGGGTGCCCTGCCCCGCCGCCAAAATCATGCCTTTTGCCATTGCAACTCCCACCCTCTGTTGTGCACGGTGTTCCGAAGGCGCTGCTCTAGGCCCTCGGCTCGGTTGCCAAACAGTTTATCCGGCGCGTATGACCGGAATATGCCAGTTTGCGATCAGTTGGCAGGGATTTGGGCCGCGCCCGATGCCGGTGCAGCAGGTGCGCTGGCCGCGGCTGCCGGCGCTGCGGCTGCCGCGCCTTCAAGCACGCTGCCACCCGAGCTGGGTCGCAGATTGCCGAAATAGGCCAGCGCCAAGGTGCACACAAAAAACAGCGTTGCCAAAACAGCCGTGGTGCGCGATAAAAAGTTGGCACTGCCGCTGGCACCGAACAAGCTGCCCGAGCTGCCGCTGCCAAACGCCGCGCCCATGTCGGCACCTTTGCCGTGCTGGACCAGGATCAGGCCAATCATGGCGATCGCCGAAATCATTTGAACCGTCAAAATCACTGTAACCACGTAGCTCATCACATCACTCCTAAAGGGGGAAAACGGCCGCGCGCCTTAACGGGCCGCGGCAATCATGGATAAAAAAGCAGAGGCTTGCAGGGCTGCGCCACCGATCAAGCCACCGTCAATGTCGGGTTGCGCCAGCAAGGACGCGGCGTTGCCTGCGTTCATGCTGCCACCGTAAAGAATATGCACCCTATCGGCATGTTGGCTGGCAGCCTGCAACTGGGCGCGCAACACCTGGTGCACATGCTGTGCTTCTTCGGGTGTGGCGGTTTTACCCGTGCCAATCGCCCACACCGGCTCATAGGCCAGCACGATTTCGCTGATGCAGTGGCCATTGGTATGCAACACGGCGGCCAACTGGCGTTTCACCACGTCTTCGGTTTGACCGGCTTCGCGCTGGGCCAGGGTTTCGCCCACACACACAATCGGGGTGATACCTGCGGCCAGCGCGCGCTGCGCTTTGAGGGCGACGGTGGCATCGCTTTCCTGGTGGTACTGGCGGCGCTCGGAATGCCCCACGATGCAGTAGCGCACACCCAAGTCTTTGAGCATGGACGCCGACACCTCTCCGGTGTAAGCGCCGCTCTCGTGGGCGGACAGGTCTTGCGCGCCCAAGGCGATGCGACCACCCGCCAGCAAGGTTTGTAGTTGTGCCAGGTACACGGCAGGCGCGCATACCGCCACGTCGCAGTGCCAGGCGCTGGTGTCTTGCAGGAGCGCGCCGATCAAAGCTGCATTTGCCTCCAGCGAGCCATTCATTTTCCAGTTGCCCACCATCAGTTTTTTCATGGCCGGCTCCAATCCAAAATGATTTTGCCCACGTGCGCGCTGGCTTCCATGGCAGCATGGGCGAGGCCCGCGTCTTTGGCCGCAAACACGTCGCTCACCACCGGCTTGATCTGGCCCTGGGCCAACAGGGGCCAGACGTGCTGAAGCAAGGATTGCGCAATCGCCGCCTTGAAAGGCACGCTCCGCACACGCAGCGTAGAGCCGGTCACGGTCAAGCGCTTGCGCATGACCAAACCGGCGTTGACCTCCGCCTGCACGCCACCTTGTACCGCGATGATGACCAAACGCCCGTCTTCCGCCAGGCAGTTGATTTCTTTGGCCACGTAGCTGCCCGCCACCATGTCCAGCACCACATTGACGCCACGGCCTTCCGTGAGGCGCAGCACCTCGGACTCAAAATCGTGGGTTTTGTAATTAATGGCATGGTCGGCACCGAGCGCCAGGCAGGCCGCGCACTTGGCTTCATTGCCCGCGGTGACGATCACCGTCGCGCCAAAGGCTTTGGCCATTTGAATCGCTGTGACGCCAATGCCGCTGGAGCCGCCTTGCACCAGGACCGTCTCGCCGCGCTGCAAGCGTCCACGGTCAAAGAGGTTGCTCCAGACCGTGAAAAACGTCTCGGGCAACCCTGCGGCTTGGACATCGGTCCAACCCTGGGGCACCGGCAGGCATTGCGCCACGGGTGCCACACAGAGCTCGGCATAGCCGCCTCCGGTGACCAAGGCGCAAACGCGGTCACCGACCTTCAAGTGAGCCTCGGCCATCGCCTGTGCATCGCCCGAGACGATGACACCTGCGACTTCCAAACCAGGAATATCAGAAGCACCCGCAGGCGCCGGGTAGTTCCCCAAGCGCTGCAAGACGTCGGGGCGGTTAATGCCGCTGGCGCTGACCTGGATCAGCAACTCCCCCACGCCCGCTACGGGCGCGTCCCGGTCGGCCAGACGCAAAACGTCTGGCGTTCCGAAGGAGGAGATTTCAACGGCTTTCACTCAGTTACGCGTGGTCGCCGTGGCCGTTACCGCCGTGCGAGGGACGGTCCAGCAACGCTTTCATGGACAGCTTGATGCGGCCTTTTTCGTCGGTCTCCAAGACCTTGACTTTGACGATCTGGCCTTCGGTCAGGTAGTCGGTCACTTTTTCCACGCGGTCGTGCGAGATTTGGCTGATGTGCAGCAAACCGTCTTTGCCAGGCATCAGATTGACCAAAGCGCCGAAGTCCAAAATCTTGGTGATCGGGCCTTCGTAGGTCTTGCCAATTTCCACTTCCGCAGTGATTTGCTCGATGCGGCGCTTGGCTTCTTCGGCCTTGGCCGGGTCGCTGGAAGCGATGGTGATGGTGCCGTCTTCCTCGATGTTGATCTGGGTGCCGGTTTCTTCGGTCAGCGCGCGGATGACAGCGCCGCCTTTGCCGATCACGTCACGGATCTTCTCGGGGTTGATCTTCATGGTGAACAAGCGAGGCGCGAAGTTCGACACTTCGGTCTTGGCTTCGGCCATGGCTTCTTGCATCTTGCCCAGAATGTGCATGCGCGCTTCCTTGGCCTGGGCCAACGCCACTTGCATGATTTCTTTGGTGATGCCCTGGATCTTGATGTCCATCTGCA